>JAXDQG010000292.1:0-3234 GCA_034667945.1 Acidimicrobiia bacterium
GAGGTGCTGCCCCGGCTGGCACCCGGCGTGGTCGTGCACGTCCATGACATCTTCCCCGGCTTCGACTATCCCTGGGAGTGGCACGAGCAAGGTCGCGTCTGGACCGAGGCCTACCTGCTCCGGGCGTTCCTCCAGTTCAACTCGGCGTTCGAGGTCGTGCTCTGGCCACCGCTCATCGCCGCCGTCGCGCCCGAACGGCTGCAGGGTCGTTTCACGCTGGCCGAGCGAAACCCTGGCGGCAGCATCTACCTCCGTCGCCGCTGACCGAATTTTGGCGCCGACAGCTCACTTGCGACCTTGTCCGGAGAGAGTTAGTCGGCGCCGCAGATGCGGGGTAGCACCTCCCCGATGTGGGCCCGGATCAACACGTCAGCGATGTGGTCGAAGCCGGTCTCGTCGGCATTGATGATGACCACGGGGGCGCCGGCCGACTTGGCGATCGGGACGACCTCGGCGGCGGGGAAGACCATGAGCGTGGAGCCGACGGCCAGCATCAGATCGCACGTCTGCGCCACCTCCTCCGCACGGAGCAGGTCCCGGGGAACAAGCTGCTGACCGAAGGAGATTGTGGCCGACTTCAGGATGCCCCCGCAGGTGCGACAGGCCGGATCATCCTCGCCGGCCCGCACCCGAGCCAGAGCCCTCGCCATGGGCGCCCGTTCGTCGCAGGACATGCACATGACCTCGTTCACCGTGCCGTGCACCTCGATGACCTTCTCTGGATCGGTGCCGGCTTTCTGGTGCAGACCGTCGACGTTCTGCGTGATGACACCCAAGAGCTTGTTCCGGCGCTGCAGCTCCACGATGGCCGCATGACCGCTGTTCGGCTCGGCATCCCACATCGGGGATTCCAGCCGGTTCTGCCAGGCCGCTATCCGGACTTCCTTGTCTCCCATGTAGTGCTGCAGGGTGGCAGCCTTCTCTGCGGCCGGGTTCTTGGTCCACAGCCCGTTCGGGCCCCGGAAGTCAGGGATACCGCTGTCGGTCGAGATGCCGGCGCCAGTCAGCACGGCGATGCGTTTTGCCTCGTCGACCAGGCGACGAGCGCGCTCGACGGGGAGCGCTGGGATGTCTGCGGCGGACATGTCCGCAACGATAGGCGGCTCGTGTGGACCCCTGCGGGTTGCGGGTTGAAAGACATTGAAATACGCTGATACACGCTTCCCCCAGCACGAACATCGACGTTTCATCGAGGAAGCACGCCATGTCGGCCAGCACTGAGTCCGTTCCCCCGGTCCTCCTCCACGTCCGCCCCTGGCCCGATCCCGTCATCGACGAGATGGGCCATGATCCCCGCTCCTTGTACGTCGAGCGCTTCTGGGTGGGGGTGATCGGCCCGACCTGCACGTTGTTGCTCCGGCAGCTGGCCAGCCGTTTCGACGCCGAACCCGAGGGTTTCTCTGTCGACGTCGCTTCATGCGCCCGGTCGCTGGGACTGGGCGGCGGCCTCGGGAAGCAAGCGCCATTCGGCCGGGCGGTCTCGCGCTGTTGTCAGTTCGGACTAGCCCAGCGCTTCGGCACCGACGGTGTGGTCGTCCGCCGCAAGATGCCGCCGCTGGTCCGTCACCAGGTGCTTCGCCTTCCGCTCTCGGTGCAGGAGGACCACCAGCGCTTCCTCGATCGGCTCCGCGCCCAGCGGGTCACCGGCGATGACTGTGCCCGCAAGGCCAGACAACTGGCGCTGACGCTCCGGAACCTGGGCGAAGAGCCCGAGTCGATCTGCCGTCAGCTGGTCCGCTGGAGCTACCCGGCCTCAATCAGCGCCGAAGCAGCCGACTGGGCCGACCTCGAATTGCGCCAGCACCCCGCGGCGGCGATGGACCAGATGGAGTTCGACTGGGCCGGCGGCGACGCTGCCTGAGCTCTCAGGGCTTGGCGAACTGCTCGACGAGGTCGACCAACAGGCGGGTCCCGAACCCAGTGGCGCCCTTGGTGTATTCGCCGTCCTCGCCGTCGACGAAGGCCGGACCGGCGATGTCGAGGTGAGCCCATGGAATCCCCTCGCCGACGAACTCCTGCAGGATCAGTCCGGCGACCAGGGCGCCCCCCTCGCCGCTACCGATGTTCTTCATGTCGGCCACGTTCGACTCGATCTGCTTGCGGTATTCCGGCGGCAGGGGCAGGCGCCAGACCGGCTCCCCTACCCGGCCCGCAGCCGCCTCCACCTGCGACAGCCAGCCCTCGTTGTTGCCCATGACCCCGGCGATCTTCGCCCCCAGGGCCGCTCGGCAGGCGCCCGTCAGCGTGGCGAGGTCGATGATGGCGTCCGGCTTGTTCTCGCTGGCAACCGACAACGCGTCGGCCAAGACCAGGCGACCCTCGGCATCGGTGTTCAAAACCTCGATGGTCTTGCCGTTGCGGAGCTGCAGCACATCACCCGGGCGCATGGCGTCGGGCCCGGTCATGTTGTCGGTCGCTGAGACGTAGACCCGGACCTCGACCGGAAGCTTCAGCCGGGCGACCGCGGCCACCGCCGCCATGACCGCTGCGGCCCCGGCCATGTCCGACTTCATGGTCATCATCCCGGTGCCGGTCTTGATGGACAGCCCACCGCTGTCGAATGTGATGCCCTTGCCGACCAGGGCCACACTGGCCCGCACCTCACCCGACGGGCGCCAGCGCAGCTCGATGAACCGGGGCGGATTGGCCGATCCCCGATTTACGCCCAGCAGCCCGCCCAGCCCCATCGCTTTGATCTCTTTGCGGGTCCGTACCTTCACGGTCACGCCGGCCGCCTCGCCGAAGGCCTTGGCAGCGTCCGCCAAGGCCCGGGGCGACAGCTTTCCCCCCGGCTCATTGACCAGGTCTCGGGCCCATAAGACCGACTCGGACACGATATGTCCGCGCTCGAGGCCTTCGGCGCCTCCCTGGCCCGCACCCAGGAGCCAAACCGAGGACAACGGTGAGGGCGAAGGCTTGGACTTGTGCGCCAGGAACTCGTAGAGACCCAGCGTCATGCCCTCGATGACCGCCTGCGTCGCCACCTTGTCGCCGAGCACCTCGACGGCCGGGCCGAGATGAAGAGCTGCGCCCTCGTGCCGCCGCACCGCCCGCCCGAACGCCGCCGCCGCCCGGCGCAGACCCTGGGCCGTCAGCGCCTGACGTTCACCCAAGCCGATCAGCACAGTGGCCGGGCCCTCACCCGGCCACACCGTCACCTGCTCCGACCGTCCTTCGAACCCGGCGAGCTTCAGTCGGGCGGGCTCGAGGCCACTGGCATCGAGTCCCTCGGAG
>JAXDQG010000293.1:0-8340 GCA_034667945.1 Acidimicrobiia bacterium
TCCTGTTACTCAGTAGATGTAGGCGCGCGAAAGTGGTATGTCTCTCCACACCGCTCCCGCACATTGTCACGACGTTCGTACGAGCAGACATTCCTCGCCGAAACACGCATAGTCCGGAGCCGCGCACTTCCGCCTCCGGCTCATTAGCCGAAACAGTGCCGACCCGCCCGGTCTATGTGTCTTTCGTCCGCCCTTACGTATTGAAGCTCCTCGAACATTATCTCTGCATCTCGGGCCGGTTCCACCACCCACGGCGAGACGTCATATGACCGTCATGACACCCGCCACGCACCTCCGCCCCTCTGCCACTGTGAGTGGTCGAATCCTTCGTTCAGGGGACCCTCAGGTCGCGCCACGAGCATCGAAAGTGCCGCCGAACGGCAGCTCATTCGCCGCCGCTCGAACTCCCTCGCACTCCGTTGGCGACGTGCCATCGCGTGGCCAGCCAACCGCGCAGCGCACAAAGACGCTGGTCAAGAGGGTAACACGCGGTGAAGCCCCCATGAACGCCTCGCCACGCTCCCGTCACACTCCGTTGCAGCGAGCGCCCGGATCGGCTCGCTCAGTGCTTTCGTTACCTGTTTGCAAAGTGCACGCCGGTCACGGTCCGGCGGGGACTGTCGGTCGCCGCCTGCTGCGAGCTGGGCCCGTTTCGCGTGAGCCGAACGCCTGTACACTTACGCCGAACAGCTCATCAGACCTGCTCAACCTACAAACCTCCCGGCAGGGTGACCTCGTCGGCGGAGCGTGGCGGCAAGGTCTATGGCACAGCCGGTCCATTGTCCTACATCACCAAGGTGGCAGCGGTGGAACGGTTCCGTGGGCGTGGCAGGGCGGAAGAGGACCTCAAACGTGAAGATCGGCAGCGCAACTTCTAACTTGGCCAGTTTGAGGCAACACGCGATTGGTAGCCACATTCGCGCGTCGCTGAGCGCCCTGCTCGAGAGCCTGCGCGCGTCGTTTGCTTTTTCTCCGCTTCCTCGCATCTGGCCGGTCGCACATCGTCTGGCAACCATTCCGGCGGAGCCGGCCAGGGCACACCACGCTCGGTCCAGAAGGATCAGCTCGTTGTGAACGCGGCGTCACCCGTGATCGGCCACATGCGCAGGTCCGCGGGAGGGCCGAGCCGGTGAGCCGACACCGATGGTCACGTGAGAACCAAAGCTGTGCGCCGCGCGGCTGCGCCAGCGACTCAGCCGGAGGTGTCGCGCGGTTGCGCCACGCGCGTGCCTCCCGGGCGACGACTTCTATCCGTTTAGGCGCAACCAACGGCGGGGGCGAGTAACTAGTAATGGCGAATTCGCTGGATCCACCGAGCGCAACAGCTCAGGCGGAACTCGCTAGCGACCTTGATGTGCTCTTTGTCGGAGCAGGCGTGTCCACGTCGTACACCCTGCTCAGCATGCTCGATGAACTGCGGCGGAACCCAGCGGACCGGCCGGTCCGGATCGCCGTGATCGAACAGGCCTCGGATCTCTACGGCGGCCAGGCCTATGGGCTCAGGTCCGGCTACACATCGCTGCTGATCACCTCGCTCAAGGACTTTTTGCCCGAAGCGCCTCGAGCACTCTTCGCGGCCTGGCTTTCGAAGAACAAGAGCTGGGCATTCGAGAAGTTCAGGCAATCCGGCGGCAATCTCTCCGCCAAGTGGTGGGAGCGCAACAACAAGGCGGTCGACGAAGACCTTTGGGAGGACCTCTACCTCCCGCGCTATCTCTTCGGCTTGTACATGGCCGAATCCGTGCAGGATTCCATTGCCGACGCTGAAGCGGCCGGGCTGATCACGCAGACGACGTTCCAAGACGAAGTGGCGACCATCCGGCGTCGGGACGCCTCGTACCACGTGGTCGGCCGACATACCGGAATGACCGCCCATGCCCGCAATGTCGTGCTGGCCGTAGGCAGCGGACCGACCATCTCCCGGTTCGGCGCATCGCCCTCCTCCGATGGCTCGGAGTTCGGCGCGACATGCCTGATCGAAGACCTCTATGTCCCGAGCGTCAGGATCAACCTCGATCGCGTGCAGCGAGCAGTCCGCCAATGTGGCGACCGCAAGATCAACGTGCTGATCGTCGGCGGCAACGCAAGCACGATGGAGGCGTTGTACATCCTCAACGACACAGGCGTTCCCGAGCTCGACGAGGCCAGGTTCTACATCCTCAGTCCGAGCTTGTCGTTACCGGAACGCCTGGTCGATCCCACTCCGTCCGCGTGCTTCGCGCCCAACACACTGCTCGAGCTGCCCGCCCACACCGAACTCACAGCGCGTTCCGTGTATGAGGCTGCGCTGCGAGACCTTGCCGCAGGCAAGAACGCCGGTCTCACCGTGTCCGACACCTTGGCCCCGATCTCCCGGGCAGTCGTCTCGATCCTGAGGCTCCTGCCGCGCGAGGAGCAGCTCGCCTTTGCCGGGCACTGGGGTGCCGAGCTCGGCCGCCATCAGCGCCGAGCGGGCAACGAGTACGCGGACGTGGTGACCTCGTTGATGGCGCAGGGTCGGCTGGAACTGGTGGCAGGCAAATTCCTCGAGGTCTCCGGGATCGACGCCGCTGGCGCGGTCTTCCGCTACGAAGACGAGGGCGGGGCGCGCGACTTCGAGCGGCGAATGACCGTCATCGTGAACTGCAGTGGCTTTCGCCCGCTGCACGAGCTGAGCGAAGAATCGCTGCTCGACAACATGGTCCGCCACGGAACCTGCCGACCGACCCAGTGGGGCCGTGGCATTGTCGTCAATGACGACATGGAAGCCAATGACGGCCTGTTCGTGATGGGCCCCTTGCTGGCGGGCAACGTGATTGGCGGCTTCCCGGTCTGGCACGTCGAGCATTGCGGCCGCATCAGCTCGTTCTCCGCCACACTCGGCGGGACGTTGGCCGCTCGGGTCGCCGCGCCCCTTCAGTGAACGACCGCGCCGCCCCCATTCATCCGGGGCGCGCAGAGCACTGAGAAGGGCCGTCGCGTTGGTGACGGCCTTCTTCACTGTCTCCGCGCAACCTTCACGATGGGGGCGGAGCCCTCAGCTCCCAATGGCGTCCGATCAGCGCGGCATCGGCCACCGCTGAAGGTACGGCGTAGTCAGCTGCAGCTTCGGTCCACCAGAAACTGATCGGCCGTGCCCAGCCACTCGTGGAATATCTCGTCGACAGACGATGCAGCCGGCGCACCGACCGGATAGATCGTGCCCGAGAAGCACCTCTCGAACCACCGGGTCGACCGGGTGAGGTGAAAGTCCGTCGTCACGAGGGCGACCCGCCGCCAGCCCCGTGCCTCCGCCAGCTTGGAGATCTCCATTGCCTCCCCCTTGGTTGAATCGGGTTCGGCTGCGATACAGACCACCTCGAATTCGGGGGGGTGCGTATTGCACAAGCTCTTCACCGGCACGCTCGCGGGGGCGAACCAGTCCGTGCCAGTGCTGAGGACGAGCACGTTCGAGACCTTGCGATTCATCAGTTCGAGCCCGCGTGTCAGGCGTTCGCCCTCGCCGCCACCCAACACCACGACGGCGTCAGCTTGGGTGGGATTGGTCGTATGAGGCCAGAGGAACCAATGCGCGGTGAGCCATCCAAGGATGACGACGAAGAGCACCGACACCGCGAGGCCCGCTCGAACGAGTCGCCTCAGACGGCGCCGCCGCGGCGCGGGGTCTGCGTGAGGCGGCTCATCGCCGACGGGCACGTAGGTGGCAGTTCCCACCATCACGACTGCTGGACACCGAACTGCGAAAGTACGGCGGCGACGACGCGCTCTTGGTCAGCGACCGTCATCGAGCTGCCGCTGGGTAGGCACAGGCCAAACTCGAAAAGTGCGTCGGAGACCCCCGAGAGCATGGTCTCGCTGCCCTTGAACACCGGCTGCTGGTGCATCGGCTTCCAAAGCGGGCGCGACTCGATGTCCTGCTCCTCGAGCGCCAACCTCACCGTTTCGCGGGACACCGGGGAGGACGGGTCGAAGACGACGCAGGTCAACCAGTAGTTCGGTGAGCTCCAGCTGGGCACGGGCATGAACTCCAGCGGTAGACCGCTGAAGTGCTCGCGATAACGGGCGTTGATGGCACGTCGGGCGGCGATGCGATCGGCCAGCGTGGCGACCTGCCCACGCCCGAACGCAGCCAGCAGGTTGCTCAACCGGAAGTTGAACCCGATCTCCACGTGCTCGTAGTGCGGCGTCGGCTCGCGAGCCTGCGTGGCCAGGAAACGAATGCGCTGGGCGAAGGCGGCGTCGTCCGTCACGACCATGCCGCCACCACTCGTCGTGATTATCTTGTTGCCGTTGAACGAGAAGACGGCGGCATGGCCGAACGACCCGGCACGCCGCCCACCGTTGGAGGCTCCGAGCGCCTCGGCGGCATCGCCGATCAGCGCGGCGCCGTATCGGTCGCAGATCTGGATGATCGGGTCGTAGTCACAGCACTGCCCGTAGAGGTCGACCGCGATGACCGCCCGCACGGGCCGCCCCTCGCGCCGACCCGAGGCCAGGACTTGCTCGAGCAAAGCGGGATCCATGTTCCAGCTGGAAGCCTCGGAGTCGACGTAGATGGGCTGCGCTCCGGTGTAGGCAACGGCGTTGGCCGTTGCCGCGAAGGTGAAGGTGGAGAGAGCCACCCGGTCGTCCTTGCCGATGCCCAGGGCATGCAGGCAGAGGTGCAGCCCGGCCGTTCCGCTCGACACGCCGACCGCGAAATGGCGGCCGCTTGCTTCCGCGAGATCATTCTCGAACGACGTGAGATCGGGCCCGATGGGCGCTACCCAGTTCGAATCAATCGCTGCATTGATGTACTGGCGCTCGAGCTGGCCGACATCAGGCGGTGACAGGAAGATGCGGCTCATCGGCCGATGCCCCGGCGGCCGGCCCACGAGCTTGCGTCACCCGCGTGCAAATGTGCGATCAACGTCACCTGTGAGAATAGGTGAGAATCTGCTGCTGCAGCGATGCTCGGGAGCAGAGGCTTACTGCGACGACGTATGCCGCACGCCACCGGGAAGTACATAGAACTCCGCCTTTCGTTCTGCCTTCAATCTACCAGCGGGACCGCGTGCTCCAGCCGCGCCTCGATGTACTTATGTGCCAATACCCTTACGCCGGTGCGGATGGAGTCCGAACTCGGACATCCCTCTTTTTGGGCGATCACCAGCGCGGCCATTCGTGCGGGAAAGGCCACCCGCCGGAGCCTCCATTGCAGTTGGCGCGCGACAACTCGCGGCTGACGCTCCACCTGGCTGCACCCGCGACCATCAGTCGGGAGCTGCACGGATGGTCCTCTCACGGTCTCGACGAGGAATCGGCCGGAACTGATCGATCAAATCGCTGGTTGGCGGCCTTCGGACGCCGAGCTCCTGCTGGCGATGTTCGCCGCCTGGTCCAGGGCCGGCGCGCAGCAGGAACACCCCTTCGGGACCGGCACGTTGCTCCTTCGTTGCTTCGCGGCATGGGGCGCAGTGCGTCCCAGAGGCCCCGGTACACTCCAGATCGGCCGTTCGCGCCGTCAGCTGGCCATCGCACGGGCTAGAGAAATGTAAGAATCCGCGGCCCCGGGCGGGTATCGAGGTAAGTAAAGTCCTCGCGGCACGGCCGAGGCAAATGAGCAAGTTCGTGGAAAGGCACAATCATCCTCGCTGACTCCTCGGAATCGCACAGGATTCTCGTCGGTGCGGAGTCGCGCGCTCGGGGGATTCTCACGCTGATGCATCGGCGCGTCGCCGCAAATGCGCATAACCCCCGTGTCCCTGCGGGGTTGGGCACGGCGTCGAACATAACCAACCAACGAGGCTCTATCGGTTGGATTTCTCGGTCAACTCGCCGCGGCTCCGTGCAGGAGGCTCCCGGCGCTCTTCTCCGGCCACTCTGATGACGGCGGGTCGTCTCCCAACGGGCAATGTGGCTGCGCGATGGGGCCTGGTCGACCAAGCACTCTTCGCGTCGTCCAACTTCCTCCTCGGCATCACGGTTGCCCACACGAGCAAGCCCAACGAGTTCGGCGCGTTCTCGCTCGTGTACGTCATCTTCATGTTTGTCTCGGGTGTGGCTCGTTCGGTCAGCTATGAGCCGCTCACGGTGCGATTCGGCGCAGCAATGCGAGACGACCTAGAGGATGCCTCCGACCGGGCCCTCGTCGCCACAGTGTCACTCAGCGTCATCCTCGGGGCGCTGCTCATCGGCTGCTCGATCGTGTGCGGGCCGGTGTTCCGCCCCTTCCTTCTGGTCCTCGGCGTCTCGATCTTGCCACTGCTCCTCGAGGATTCGTTTCGCGGAGTGTGTTTCGCGGCAAACCGGCCGGCGGTCGCCTCCGCCTGCGACGGGGCATGGCTCGTCCTGCAGGCCATCGGATTCGCCGTGCTGTTCGCTACACGCGAGCACGTGGCGCCCTGGGCGCTCTTCGCCGTCTGGACCGGCTCCTGCTTCATTGCTCTTGTCGGCACGTTGATCTGGGCACAGATCTGGCCGCTGTCCCTGCGCACCACCTGGTTCGGCGAACATCGCCGACTGATCATGGCGGCATTTTCCAACTACGCACTGACGTCGGTACCGCCATATCTGGTGTACGCGGTCCTGCCTGCGGTGGCCTCTCTGGGTGCGCTCGGCCAGCTACGTGCTGTCTATCTGTTGTTCGGCCCTTTGGGTGTCCTCAACGAGGGCCTGGTGCTGGGGACATTGCCGGTCGCCGTTCGGCGCGGTCCGGGCAGCGCCATGCGACGCCTCGGCATGGCCCTCAGTGCGGGCAGCGTGCTCGTGGCCATCGCCTGGAGCAGCGCAGTGCTGTTCCTTCCAGATGCCATCGGCCGTCGCGCGCTCGGCGCCAACTGGTCGGACACCACCTCGGTGCGGATCGCCCTGGGGGTGAGCATCGCGGCGGAGGCGTGCATGGTCGGTGCTGCGCTGATCCTCCGTGCGCACGGTGCGCAACGCCAATTGGCATCCTGCCGGTTGCTCGCCGCACCCGTCACCGTGGGACTGTCACTGGTCTTCGGTCACGTCTGGGGCGCAGCCGGCGCTGCCACGGGCTTTGCCGTGGGGTACTGGACTGCGGCGGCCGCAGGCTGGATCGCCGCGTCGCGCATGCGACCCGCGCCGGTACGTGCCACCACGGCCGCGCCAGCGCTGGGCGTCCGTTACGTGGACTGAACAGGCTCGGCGAAACTGCCGCCGGCCTGAGGACAATGATCCCTCCGCTCGCCGGCGCCATGGCGGGCCAGACCGAGGGACAGTCCCTGTCGACCCGAGCGCTCCCTGGAGTCCTGCGGCCTTCGCCGCGCGGGGTGACATCCAATCAGGCCTCGGGCACCCTTCCAGTGGGCCAGCCCGTACCCCACCAGTCATACGACTCGCCGTAGAGCCAAAACTTAGCGATCGGTGCGACGCAGGGCCTGCACGATTTCGACGGGATGGTCGTAGAAGCCGAAGCCGAAGCCGACAATGACCTTCTGGGAGTAGACGGCGAAGTTGTGCACCGTCGTCTTGGCGTTCAAGCCAGCGAGCGGGCCAAGGCGTTTCGAAACTCGTCGTAACTGATGAGCGTCTGGCTGTTCACCTTCTCACTGAGATCGCCGATCGTGATGAAGACACCGACGAATCCTGCACGTTCCATTTCCGTGATGTGTGCCTTGACCGACCCCGGAAATGGGACGTCCCCATCCATGTTTGATGAGAAGCGGTTGCTCGCTCGACGACTGCCAGGACGAAGGTCGCATGGTGGTGGCGTTCAGCAGACGCATTCTGTCTGCCAACGTGGATGCGCCAGGTCCAAATGCCAGGACCGAAGTAACGACCAATGCGAGCACGCACGACCCGAGAACGGAGACCGAGCCGTACCGTCGCTTCATCGGATCTTCTCGCCGACTACCACATCTCAGCTGTGCAGTCACCGTGCCGCCATGTGGATGAAAGAGGACGGAGGTAAGCGACTCTTGGCAGATGGAACATACCGACCCAACTGTCTGGATCCCTCCCTTCGGGTCCGACTCCCCTACAGCACTCCTGCGGTCAGTCGAACGCTTGGAGCGACTTGTTTTCAAGCCTTCTGGATGTCTTTCAATGCCCCCAGATCGAACCTTGCGCTGTTAGCGCACTCGCGGATCGACAACGCGCACGGCATGACAGTCGATATGCTAGATCCGCTGCAGGCGGCGGACACGGTTGCAGTTTTGAGGCCGGGAGACAGTTGAGGTGCTGAGACCTTCCCCAATTCGGGGCTACGCGCCCCGCGACTCGGGTGACTGGGGTCAGGCCCCATTCCGACCTGCGTTGGGCCTCGCAGGTTGGTTCATGGCGGCGTACGTGTTCCTCCTGCCCGCGCAGGTCAGCCTCGGTGCCAGCGCGCGGCTCGCCATCTCCGACTTGTTCATG
>JAXDQG010000294.1:0-3962 GCA_034667945.1 Acidimicrobiia bacterium
CGTCAGTACTGGTCGTGGATCTCGCTCCACGACGAGGTGGCTGCCATCCGCTGGCTGCTCGACCATGCGGTGTCCGGCCCGGTCAACCTGGTCGCACCGACACCGGTCACCAATGCGCAGTTCACCAAATCGCTGGCCGCGGCCGTGCGCCGACCTGCGCTGCTACCGGTGCCGCCCATCGGCCCTCGTCTGCTGCTGGGCGGCGAGCTGGCGAACGAGCTGCTCTTCACCTCCGCCCGGGTGGTGCCCACCGCGCTCGATGGCCACGGCTACACCTTCAGGCATCCGGACCTGGCATCCGGGCTCGACGCCGCGCTCGCCGACTGAGCAGGAGCAAGCCGCTACTTCGGAGGCAGGCGGATGCCTCCGTCCATGCGGACGGTCTCGCCGTTCATGTAGCCGTTGGTGACCAGCTCGAGGCACAGCGACGCGTAGTCGTTGGGCGTGGCCAGCCGTCGGGGGAACAACACGCTCTGGGCCAGCGCTTGGCGGGCGGGCTCGGGCAGGGTGCCGAGCAACGGTGTGTCGACCAAGCCGGGCGCGATGGTGTTGACCCGGATGCCGGCGGCCGCCAGGTCCCGGGCGATGGGGAGGGTCATGCCCACCACACCACCTTTGGAGGCGGAGTAGGCGGCCTGACCGATCTGGCCGTCGAAGGCGGCCACCGAGGCCGTGTTGACGATGGCCCCCCGCTCGTTGTCCTCGAGCGGATCGGTGCTGTTCATGGCGGCCGCGGCCAGCCGGATGCAGTTGAAGGTGCCGATGAGGTTGACGTTGATGATGCGCACGAACTTGTCGAGCCCGTGCGGGCCTCCGTTGCGATCGATCGTGCGCTCCGCCCAACCGATGCCGGCGCAGTTGACCAGCGCCCGCAGCGGCCCCATGTCGACGGCCGCGTTCACCGCGGCCTGGACCTCTTCGTCCTTGGTGACGTCGGCCCGGACGTAGAGGCCGCCGATCTCCGAGGCGATGGCCTCTCCCTTGTCGTCCTGCAGGTCGAGCACGACCACGCGTGCGCCACGTTCGGCGAACAGGCGAGATGTGGCCTCTCCGAGGCCTGAGGCACCGCCGGTCACGATGGCGGAGACGCCGTTGATGTCCATCCGACCCGTCTACCACAGCTGGCGTCGGGCGCACCGACCGGATCTCACTCTTGTCGTTCTACGCTGCCCCGGTGCGGGTGATCGCTACCGGCAGGTGCACAGCGAGGGCGCTCAGGTCGTCCGGGTCGCCGGTAAGAACGGACAGCCCCCGCCGCGCTGCGATGAGGACAACGTGGGCGTCGACGACGTCCGTGGTGCTCGCCGCCGCGAGAAGCTGCCCAACGGGGCGCCAGTCATCGGCATCGAAGGCCATGATCGCGCAGCCTCGGAGGAAGCGGTGCAGCTGGGCCTGCTGGGGTGACCGGCTCACCTGCGCCACCACCGGTGCGGTGGTGGCCGGCACAACGCCTAGCTCGAGCCGGGCTCGGTGCTCGGCCCACATCCGCCGGTCGTTACGGTCGGCAGCCACCAGGACACCCGCGTCGTAGACGACGCTCACGCCGAACGGCGTGGCACGGCCTGCTCGGCCGCGACCCGCCGGCGCGCCTCGTCGAGCTCCTCAGCGGTGAGGGCGCCGTGCTCGGCCTCCCACTCGGCCACCGCCCGCAGGCCGTCCTCGACCAGCAACGCCTGCCTGGCGGCGGCGGTCATCCAAGCCGATACGCTCATGCCCTTCGCCTCCGCCGCCGCAACCACGCCTGCGTGGACATCAGCATCCACGGTGATGGCCAGCTTCGGCGACGGCGTTCCACGAGGCACGCGCGGAACTCTACTACCGAAGTAGGAGCGATCGGCTGGCGATTCGCACCGCATCGAGCCGGCCGTTTCAACCCCAGAACCTTTCGCACTTTTGTGCTGACTCAGCGGATCGCGCCCCAGCCGCCGCCGCCCGGCGTCAGCATTCGGAGGACGTCGCCCGCCTTCAGGTGCAGCGTGCACTTGTCAGGCAGGCGCTCGGCCCGGGTTTCGTCGCCACCTGGCAGCAGCCAGTTCTCCCCGACCGCACCCGGAGCGCCGCCGGCCAGACCCCACGGCTGCGACACCCGTCGCTCCGTGATGAGCGACACCGTCGAGTCCGTCAGCACCTGGAGGTCCCGCTCGATCCCCTCGCCGCCCTGCGCCGAGCCGGCGCCGCCGCTCCCCCGCCGCAGTCGCTGACGCAGCACCCGCAGCGGGAACGCCCGCTCCAATGCCTCGACCGGCGTGTTCTTGGTGTTGGTCATGGCGGTGTGCACGCCCGACATCCCCGCCCTGCCCGGGCGGCCGCCCTGCCCGCCGGCCACCGTCTCGTAGTACACCCAGCCCGCGCCTCCGATGAGCAGATTGTTCATGGTCCCCTGGCTGGCCGCGCCCACGCGGTCGGGCCGCGCCTGCGCGAGCGCACCGAGGCACACATCCGCCACCCGCTGGCTGACCTCGACATTGCCGGCGCCCACCGCGGCCGGCGCCCGGGCGGCCAGGATCGACCCAGGCGGCACCACAATGGTCACAGGCCGCAGCGCTCCCCCGTTGGCCGGGATGCCGGGATCGGCTGCGGTCCGCAGAGCCCAGGCCACGGACGAGATGGTGACCGCCTCGGGCGCGTTCACGTTGCCCGCCCGCTGGAGCGACGAGCCGCTGAAGTCGAAGCGGATCTCGTCGCCCGAAACGGTGACCTCGAGGCACACCGCCGCAGGTACCTGCTGGTCTGCGCGCGAGCCGGTCGAGTCAACCACGTCGTCGAACCGCCACGTGCCGTCCGGAAACTCGGCCAGCGCAGCCCGCATTCGCCGCTCGCCGTAGTCGAGCACCTCGTCGAACAGCCCAGCGCCACCCATGGCCTTGACCAGCGCGCCCAGCCGATCGACCCCCACCCGGTTGGCACCCACCTGGGCGTCCAGATCGCCTCGTCGCTCGGCCGGCGTGCGGGTGTTGGCCAGGACCAGCGCGCGCACCTCGTCGGTGAGTCGGACCGGCGGGATGCGCAAGCCCTCCTGAAAGACCTCGGTCGCGTCGGCCGGCAGCGAGCCTGGGGCCGAGCCGCCGACATCGGCGTGGTGTGCCCGATTGGCCGCCCAACCGACCAGCCGGCCGTCGAGGAAACAGGGCTGCACCAGCGTCACGTCGTTGAGATGCGTTCCCCCGTCGAACGGGTCGTTGAGGATGACCTGGTCATCAGCTCCGATATCGGAACCGAACCGCTCGATCGCCACCGCCACCGACGCCGGCATCGATCCGAGATGGACCGGAATGTTCTCGGCTTGCACCAACAACAGCCCCGAGGCGGTGAACAGGGCGCACGAGCAGTCGGCCCGCTCCTTGATGTTCGGGCTGAAGCTGGCCCGCCGCAGGACCGCCGACATCTCCTCGGCCACCCCGGTGAGGCGGGCGATGAGCACTTGCAGCGACGCCGGGTCGAGGCGTTGACGCGGGGGGACGGCAGCCATTTACAGCCTCCTCAGCACGAGTGCCCCGGCATTTCCCGGCGTGGCCCGCCAGCCTTCGGGAATCCAGATCGTGCAGTCGTCCTCGGTCAGCACCGCCGGTCCAGTGGCCGCCTTGCGAGCGGGCGCGGGCAGGTCGTCCAGCGCGACCGGCGAGGGCACCGCCGCGGAGGCTCGTAGGGCCACCACCTCGACGGGCACATCGGGCAGGTCGTAGCCATTGCGCCGGCGATGTTCGCCGGCGAAGTCCGCCACGGAGGGGACCGTGATCTCGTGGCTCTGGCCGCGGTAACGGCAGTCGACCGACGTGGAGGCCCGGGCGTCACCGGGAGCGCCGACTGCGGCCACCGCCTCGGCCGCCAGGGCGTCCAGCGCCGCGGGCAGCTCGTCGTGAACAAGCGAGTTGGGCCACGATTTCACCAGGTCACGCTGCGTCGGCGCCGCCAGGATGCCCGCGGCCGACAGGACCCCGGCTCGGGCGGGGACCAACACGGCC
>JAXDQG010000295.1:0-9586 GCA_034667945.1 Acidimicrobiia bacterium
GGCACGTCGGTGGGCGACGCCGACCGCATCCGCCAGGTAGCGGACAACGTCGCCCGAACCGCTCGCCGAGGCAACCAGGTTGTCCTCGTGGTCAGTGCCATGGGCAAGGAGACCGACGACCTGCTTCGCCTGGCCGCCGACGTCGCGAACACCCGGCCCGGCCGCGAGATGGACATGCTCATCACGGCCGGAGAGCGCAAGGCCATCGCCCTGGTCGCCATGGCGCTCGCCGACCTCGGGCTCGAAGCGCGCAGCTTCACCGGCAGCCAGGCCGGCTTCATCACCGACACCAACCACCTCAACGCCAAGATCCTCGACATCCGCTCGTCCCGTCTGCGCGAGGCGTTGACGGCCGGTCAGGTACCCGTTGTGGCCGGCGCGCAGGGCGTGTCGACCGACCGGGACGTCACCTTCCTGGGCCGGGGCGGTTCGGATACGACCGCCGTCGCCCTGGCTCACTCGCTGGGCGCCGACGTGTGCGAGCTCTACACGGACGTCTCGGGTGTCTTCTCGGCGGATCCCCGGTTGGTGCCGGCCGCCCGTCGCATGGCGGAGGTCAGCTTCGACGAGCTGTTGGAGATGACCGCAACCGGTTGTCCCAAGCCCGCCATGCGCTCGGTCGAGTTCGCCCGCAGCTACAACGTCCCACTGCACGTCCGATCAGCATTCACCTGGGAACCCGGCACGCTTGTTCGGGAGGAGGTCTCCATGGAGCAGGCCAGCGTCATCGCGGTCACACACGACACGTCCGAAGCCAAGGTCACCGTGGTTGGGGTGGCCGATCGTCCGGGCGTGGCAGGCACGCTGTTCCGTCGTTTGGCCGACCAGGGCGTGAACGTGGACATGATCGTCCAGAACGTCTCGGAGGGCGGCGCGACCGATATCTCCTTCACCGTGCCGGCGGAGTCGTTCGAGGCTTCGCTCGGACTGTGTCGGGCGGCGTTGAGCCAGATCGGGGCACGAGATGTGACCGGTGAGCAGGCCGTGGGCAAGGTGTCGATCGTGGGTTCGGGCATGAAGACCGATCCCGGGGTGGCGGCGAAGATGTTCGAGACGCTGGCCACCGAGGGTGTGAACATCCAGATGATCTCGACGAGTCCGATCCGCACGTCGTGCGTCGTGACGCGGAGCGATGTGGAGCGAGCGGTTCAGGCGTTGCACACGGCTTTTGGCCTTGACGTGGGCGAGGGGCCTATCAGGTGAGGCGGTTCAGGGCTCAGCTCCGGCGGGTCATGTGATGCCCCGTTCGGCGAGGACCAGTCGGGCCCGCTCCTCGTCCTCGGGAGCGACCGCGATGCTTATGCCGCCCTCGGGAGCGTCGGACATGCCCGGCGGAGCGCCCGGGGTGGACTCGATCACGGCGACCACGCCCTGCACCCGCAGGATCGCAACAGCCATGTTCGCGGCGAGCTGATCTCGCAGCTTGGCGACGACGGTGTTTCGTCGTTCGGATTGGTAGCGGGCCATATGGTTCTTCGTGCCTCCGTGAGGAGCTTGGTCAGTCCTTCTTGCCCGAGGGGCTGATCAGTCCTCCATGCCGTCGTAGGCGGCCGCCAGGTCGTCCCGGGAGTACGAGCGGAAGGCGATCAGCGTGCGGGTCTCCTGTACGCCTTTCAGCCTGGAGATGCGTTGGGTGACGATGTCGGCGACGTGCTCGGCGGAGCTTGCGCGGATGATTGCCACCAGGTCGACATCACCAGCGACCGAGTGGGCCTCCGCAACCCCTTCCACGCTGGCCAGCTCCTGGCCGAGCTCGGCGATGCGGTCAGCATCGGCAGAGATGAGGACGAACGCTCCGATCATGAGGTCACGGTAGTGCTGGGTCGGGCGACGCGGGCGTCTGAGCGGGCGGTGCTTTCACCAGTCGGGCAGGGCGGTGGGAGGCCCCTGCTCGTCGTGAGCGGCGTGGGCTTTGGAGAGGGCGTAGACGCCTCGCCGTACGCGGGTGCAGCGCTCGGCATCGGCCTCGTGTCCCAGGGCGTCAGCCAGGGCTTTTGCGGGATGGTGGTGGTCGATGGCGTAGCCGGCGCGGTGCAGTTGGGCGTGGAGGGCCCTCAGGGAGAGGGCTCTTGCGGCCTGCTGAAGGAACGCCAGACACAGTGCGCGGAGCTCGCGACCGAACACCAGGACGGGCTCGGCCGCCGTCGGCGGCAGGGGTGGTTCGTTGACGACGCGGCGGCGCCGTCGGCCGCGACAGCCTTGATGGATGGGTCTGACCTCTTCGTGGACGTCGCGCACGCGCGAGAGCAGGCGTTGGCGTCGCTCGGTGAGGTCGAGCAGCTGCTGGTCGATGGCTCGGATTTCGTCCCGGAGCTGGTCTTCTTCGGAGAGGAGGCGCTCGAGGCGGGGGTTGGGAATTCGAGGCGGGCGACGACGGATCGGGACGAGGTCGCGGCCGTGCACGTGTGGAAGTCCGCTGTTGGCGGCCAGTTCGGGGGCGGGTCGTGGGGGGTCGGGTCGTTCGGGGTCGGGTCGTTCGGGATGGGGGAACGACGGGTCAGGCTGAGCGGCCATGTAGAAGCCATCCTCGATTCGAGGCGTTACGCGCTGTGGCTTTATGGACGCTCTGAGTGGGGAGCCGCCGACCCGCTGTCGGAAAGTATCCCCGCGGGGTGTGACAGTCAGGACAGCGTTCCCATCGAATCGACGTCGAATCGGTGGGTACGGTTTTTCTGAGCAGACGGTGAGAAGTGCGCCGGGTTTTCATGTGGTCGGGCGAGCACTTCGGGTGACATTGGCGCAGCGCGTTCACGGTGTCTCGCAGAGTGAGACCCTCGGAATCCGAGTGCACTCCACAACCATCGGCGCCATAGCATGACCCCTCGTGAAGATCGGGATTGTCGGTGCAACAGGTCAGGTCGGTGGGGTCATGCGGTCGATCCTCGCCGAGCGCAAGCTCCCGATCGAAGTGCTTCGCCTCTTCGCGTCCACTCGCTCCGTCGGCCGAAAGCTCTCCTGGGACGGCACCGACATCACGGTCGAAGACGCCTCCACCGCCGACTACACAGGTCTGGACGCCTGTCTGTTCTCCGCCGGTGGCGCCACCTCCAAGGCCATTGCCGCCCAGGTCGCCGCGCAGGGTCCCATCGTCATCGACAACTCCTCGGCATGGCGCATGGACAAGGACGTGCCCCTGGTCGTGGCCGGCGTGTACGACCACGCCGCCCGCAACCATCCCAAGGGCATCATCGCCAATCCCAACTGCACGACGATGGCCGCCATGCCGGTCCTCAAGCCCCTCGATCGCGCCGCCGGTCTCGTCGCCCTGCGGGTCGCCAGCTACCAGGCAGTCTCCGGCGCAGGACTCGCCGGCGTATCCGAGCTCGGGGAGCAGATCCAGAAAGTCGGCGAGCGCGGTCCGGAGCTGACTTTCGACGGCGCGGCCGTCGACTACCCCGATTCGGCCAAGTTCGCCGCACCCATCGCATACAACGTCGTCGCGCTCATCGGCAAGATCGTCGATGACGGGTTGGGCGAGACCGACGAGGAGCAGAAGCTCCGCCACGAGAGCCGCAAGATCCTCGAGCTCCCGAACCTCAGGGTCTCGTGCACCTGTGTACGCGTGCCCGTCTACACCGGTCACTCGCTGGCAGTGCACGCCGAGTTCGAGCGCCCCATTTCGCCACAACAAGCCACCGAGATCCTGGCCTCGGCCGATGGCGTGCAGGTTGTCGACCTGCCAACCCCCCTCATGGCCGCCGGTCGCGACCCCTCCTACGTCGGACGAATTCGCCGCGACGAGACGGTCGAGCACGGCCTGGTGATGTTCGTTGCCAACGACAACCTCCGCAAGGGTGCGGCCCTCAACGCAGTGCAGATCGCGGAGCTCCTGGCCGCTCGCGCCTGATGGCCGGGCCACACATCCGCCTGCTCACTTCGAGGGCCAATTCACGTACCGCTGCATGGCGTCGTCGAGCGAGAGGCCCAGCTGGTTCGCCAACGACGCCGTCCACGCCAACACATCCCCGAGCTCATGGAGCTGCTGTTCGGCCGTGCCCTTGCGACACGCCTGCGCCAGCTCCCCCAGTTCCTCGCAGAGCCAGGCGACCGTGGCCGGAACGCCCCGCTCCCGGTCCTGCTCGCCGAACAGCCGCTCCATCAGGTCCTGCACTTCGCCGAGCTCCACGCTGGGCGAAGTTACTGGGACGTCCTGACAGCGGCCGTCAGCCAACTTGCGGTGAGCGGTTCCCGAACGTCTCCCAGTTGGTGATCGACTCGGCCGGGCGACGAGGCGCCACATCCCATTTCCCCATCGGGTGCCCCAAGGGAAGCAGCGCCACCACCTCGTACCGATCGGGAATGCCGCAGGCGTCCCGAACGTCGTCCTCGTAGATCCGGTACACCGTGGTCAGGCAGGTGCCGAGTCCAAGGGCCCGGGCCGCCAGGATGAAGTTGCCCACCGCCGGATAGACGGAGGCGTACGTCGGCCCCACATCCATCGGCCCGTCGCCGTCATGGACGACCATGGAGATCTTGGGCATCAGCACGAGCACCAACACCGGCACCTCGGCCAAGTGGCGCGCCAGGTGGTCGGCGGCAGCCAAATTCCGCTCCAACGATCGCGCGGCCGCCTCGTCCCTGGGCTCGGGCCGCATCTTCGCCACCGCCGGCCCGTAGCGCTCGTGCGCCCGGAGGTAGACCTCGGCAATCGCCGCCCGCCGCTCGGCATCGCGAACGACGAGGAATTGATAGGGCTGAATGTTGCCGCCTGACGGGGCTTGAACGGCAGCCCGAAGACACCACACCACCTGCTCGTCAGTCACCGGTTCGCGCGTGAAGCGACGCATGGCCCGAGTGGTCATGATCGCCCGAAGCATCTCCCCACCGAGGTCGTCGACCATGGCGGCACGGTAGTCGGCTCACCTGACATACGTCCGAACGGCGTGCCGAGTCATGCCTTGACACACATCTGACACGAATGGCGCCGTCAAGAAGTCACGAACGCCGTCAACCTACCGATTAACTAAAGGTACATGGAATCTTGACATCGTCGAAAGGAACGTCGCGGTGAGGACAGGAGCGGAAGCCCTCCAGCGACCGGTAGGGAGTCGACATCGCCTGTTGGATCGTCAACAGGTCGTCGACGTTTCCCTCGACGTGCTGCAAAGAGATGGTTATGAAGCATTGTCGATGCGTCGGCTCGCGGCCGAGCTGTACGTATCCCTTCCCACGGTCTATTCGGCAATCGGCTCGCGGGCAGAGCTGTTGGGTCACCTCTTGGAAGCGGCCCTTCGTCGCTTCATCGCAGGGGCTTCGTCACCGTCGGAGTACGAGGAGCACCAGGTAGGCGGGTCGTTCCAGTGGTTCGCCGAGCGGCCCTGGTTGCTGCGCATCGCCGGCGAGCTGACGCCGGAAGAGCGGCGCCGGGTCTGGTCTGCGCTCGAGGAGCTGCCTAACGGGCCGGTCCGGCGCGTCGGACCCCTCGTGCATGTGATCGAGCTGCTCAACGACCTCGTCGACGACCATGAGCTCGATCCCGCGTATGCGGGCAGGGTGGGGGTCGCCGTGTTGGACGCCCTCGGCCGCGCCGCGACGGCGCAGGTGCGGGTCGAAGCCTCGTAGCATTTGCGTCGTAACGCGACCCACGAGGTGGGCGGCTCGGGGGACGGACTACCGGCTACCGTGCGGCGCTGATTCGCTGCAGAAGAGCCCGGGTCCGTTCCTTGTCGTCGCGTGAGCCGAACATCGAGCAGATCACGTCGGTCGCACCGCGTTCCGCCATCCCGAGCACCGATTCGGCCACGGCGTCCTCGTCGCCGACGATGGCGACGTCCGCCGGCCCGGCCAAGCCCTCCTTGTCGAGCATGGCCCGGTAGGACGGCAGTTGGCCGTACATGGCGAAGGTCTTGGCCGCCCGCTCGCGGGCACCGGCGGCGTCGCTGGTCACGCACACGGGGAACCCGGCAACCACCCGCGGCGGCTTCTCGCGGCCGGCTGCTGCATTGGCCGCCGCCATGGTCGGCACGATGTGGGACTGCAACGTGTCCGGGCCCACCATCCAGGTGATGGTGCCGTCGGCCATCGATCCGGCCAGCCGCAGCATCGCCGGGGCGAGGGCGGCCAGCAGCACTTGGGGCACCGGTGCCGGCGGCATGCCCAAGCCACCCACTCCCTTGATGGTCTCACCCTGGAAGGACGCCTGCTCGCCTCTGACCAGGGGCATCAGGACCGACAGATATTCCTTCATGTGCCGAGCCGGCCGCTCGAAGGAATGCCCCAGCATGCCTTCGATAACCACCTGATGGGACACGCCGATGCCGAGGGCAAGCCGCCCGCCGGTGGCGGCCTGCACCGTGAGCGCCTGCCCGGCCAGCATCATCGGGTGGCGGGGATAGGTCGGTACGACCGCCGTGCCGAGCTCGATGTTCGGGGTGGAATGACCGGCGAGGGCCAACACCGTGAGCGTGTCGTAACCGAACACTTGGGGCAGCCAGGCGGAGGCAAACCCCTCGTCCGCCGCTTGCCGTAACCCGGCCAGCACGTCGTCGAGCGGGCGGGCCAGCAGGTCACCGAGGAACAGGCCGATGCGCATGAGCGCGGAGCGTACAGTCGCTCGGGCCACCGGGTAGGCGGAAGGTGCCACTGCTGCCGCCTCCGACCGGGGGCGGAGGCCGACCGGGGGCTACTGGTTGTCCAGCAGGGCTAGCCACACCCGCTTGGGCCCGTGTACCCCGACAGTCAGGGTGAACTCGATGTCGGCCGAGCGGCTGGGGCCGGAGATGAAGACGAGCTGTGAGGGCAACCCGTCGGGCAGGCACTCCGGCAGGCGTCGCCAGACCTCGGAAGCGGAGGCCACCACCCGGCTGGCCGGCACGAGGGCCAGATGCACGGGAGGTAACAACGAGACCGACCGTCCGCCGGCCGCGCTGGAGGACACCGCCACCGAGCCCGTCGCTGCCAGCCCGAACACCGCTCCCGTCACGCCCAGATCGGCTCCCGCCGCGTCGGCTGGCGAACCCCACGGACGGATCTCGACTCCGAGCGCCTGCAACAACGGCCCTACCCTGGCTGCCTCGGGCTCACCCGACAACACCGCGGACCGCACGCCCTCGGCCTCGCACACCTCCGCCATCAACCGCGCCAGATCCGCCTCGTCGACCACACGCCGAAGGTTCCAGGCATGCGCGGCCGCCGTCTCTGCGAAGACCTCCACCGGCGGCTCCGCCAGACGGGGATGACCGATGGGTGGCACGCCGGACGCGGGCGGGATCGGATGGGGAAGGTTCGGCGGCGGGCCGCCGCCGCTCAGGCGAGCGCGGAGGCCCTCGAGAAACGCCTGCCGCTCCACGATCTAGATCTCGCCCCGAGCCAGGCGTTGGCGGAAAGACGGGCCGGTCCTGGCACGTGGAATTTCACGCCCGGCCGCCCAGGCGTGGGGGAACAACCGAGTCGGCAGGACACGCCCGACCCGGGCCGCGGCGGCGGTCGACGCCCGGTACGACTGCGGGTGCGACCACGCGGTGGCCCAGGTTTTCCACGCCACGCGCTGCGCCCGAGTGGCCTCTTCGTCCACCCGCTTGCGTCGGAGGGCCAACAGCAGGTCCTGCAGGGGGATCTTGACCGGGCAGGCGTCGTAGCAGGCGCCGCACAGCGTCGAGGCACCCGAGAGCTCGCCGGCTTCCTCGGCCCGGTTGAGCAGCGGGATCAGGACCGCCCCCATCGGCCCCGAGTAGCACCAGCCGTAGGCGTGCCCGCCGACCTGCCGGTACACCGGACAGACGTTGAGGCAGGCGCCGCAGCGGATGCAATTGAGCATCTCCTGGAACTCGCCGCCGATCAGCTCCGATCTGCCGTTGTCCAGGATGACCAGGTGCAGCTCTTCGGGACCGTCGATCTCACCGGGGCGGCGTGGCCCCGTGACCTGCGTGGTGTATACGGACAGGTCCTGGCCGGTCGCGGCTCTCGGCAGCAGCGCCAGGATCAGGTCGAGCTGCTCCCAGGTCTCGACCACCCGCTCCATTCCCATGACCGCGATGTGCACCGGCGGCAGCGACGTCACCATCCGCCCGTTGCCCTCGTTGGTGACCAGCACCATCGAACCGGTCTCGGCCACCGCCATGTTGCAGCCGGAGATCCCCACATCGGCGGTCAGGAACTTCTCGCGCAACTGCTCGCGAGCGAAGGCACAGAGCTCTTCGGGCACGTTGGAGAGGGCACCGGCCGACGCCGGCTCTCGGTTGAAGATGTCCCGCACGTCGTCGCGCGTGAGGTGGATGGCGGGGGCGATGATGTGCGATGGCGGCTGGTCCGCCAGCTGGATGATCCACTCCCCGAGGTCGGTCTCGACCACCTCGACACCCTGCGACTCCAGGGCGTCGTTGAGCCCGATCTCCTCCGTGGCCATCGACTTCGACTTCACGACCCGCTTGGCCTGTCGCCGGCTGACCACCTCGCTGATGTAGCCGCGGGCCTCCTCCGCGTCGGCCGCCCAGAACACGCGCCCGCCGTTGGCCTCCCAGCGGTCGGCCAGCTGGGCCAGGATCTCCGGGAGGCGGGAGATGATCTGTGCCCGCTGAGCGCGTGCCGCATCACGCAGCTCTTCCCAGTTGTCGAGCAGCCCGGCGCCGGCCACGCCGGAAGTGGCCAGTCGGTCGGTGACGTACTGCAACGTCGAGCGGAGACTTAGGTCAGCGGTGGCCTTCGCTGTTCGGTTACGCAATGTGGTGCCAGTGAGCAGGTCGTGGGACACCGCGCTACTCCTCTGCCGCGCCGCTGGCCCGGGGGCGGGCGCCGGCTTCGTCCAGCACTTGGGCCAGGTGCTTCACGGTGATCGGTGGGCCGGGGACCCCGGTATCCCGGGTCTCGCCGGTCTGCCTCCGCAACCGGCCTCGTAGGTGGAGCAAGCAGGACTGGTCCGAGCCGACCAAGTGAGTGATGTCGTTCTCGGCCAGCGAGCTGAGCTTGTCGTCCGCCATGGCCACGGAGGTCTCCGGTAGCTTCACCGAGAAGAGGCCGCCGAAGCCGCAGCACCGCTCGGCCGCTGACCAGCTGTTCAGATGACAGCGATCCAGCCCACCGAGCACCTCTTCGGGAGCGTCCTTGATGCGGAGCTCCCTCAGCATGTGGCAGGAATGGTGGTACGCGACCTCGGCGGGATAGACGCCGGTCATCGTTCCACCCGAGCGCTCGTGGACCAGCTCGCTGAACTCCCTGGTGTGCGAGCCCACTCGTCGGGCGCGCTCAACGGCGTCGTGGTCGCTGGCCAGGTGGAACAGCTCCGGCCAGAACACTCGGATCATGGCGGCGCAGCTGCCTGCCGGTACGCAGATGATCGTGCCGGGATGCTGGTCGAGCTCATCGATCAGGGCGTTGAGCGTGCGAGCCGCCACCTGGGCGGCGTCATGTGAGAACCCGGCGTTCCACGCGGGCTGACCGCAGCACGTCGCGGCTTCCGGCACGACGACGTCGCACTCGAGCCGACGGAGCACGCGCACGACCGCCTCGCCGACCTCGGGCGAAACCGTATCGACGACGCAGGTCGGCAGCAGTGCCACGCGTTGGGCGCTCACGGCGGCGAAGTTAGCCCGCCGGCGCGGTCCATCCCTGGAGGTGGGCATGCTCCGAACGTTGTGCCGGCGCCGCGCTG
>JAXDQG010000296.1:0-6205 GCA_034667945.1 Acidimicrobiia bacterium
CCGGCACGTCTGCCGGCGGCGCTCTTCGACGCGCTCGTGGTCACCGAAGCAGCCGGCGAAGCGACCGCTGACGAGGTCGGCACACTCGAGGTCCACCGTGAGCAATGGGTCGAGACCTTGCATCGCCTCGTACGCGAAACCGACATCGCCCTCGAGCGAGTGCGTCGTCTCGATGGGCCGGAGCGAGCCCAGGTCGTCGCAGACTTCGAGGGAGAGCGTTCTGGCTATCTCCGCACCCTCTCGCGGCTGACCGGCCGGAATGTCGGCGCTGGGTCCGACCAGGTGGCCCGGTCGGACGATGTTGCAGAGGACGCCCCGGCGCAACCAGCCCCCCTCGCCCTTCACCTGTCTTGGACACCGGGCCGGGTCGTTGCCTGGGCGGGCGGACCCTCGGACGAGCCACAACCGGTCTCGGAGGTACGGGCGCGACTCGCAGCGGCCGGCGCTCCGTCCACCGGCTGGGTCGATCATGTGCCCGCGCCCCTGCCCGGGGGGGCCAAGGCGCCTGCCCTGGCTGCGCCGCTCAACGACGTGCTGGGCTGGCTCGTGGCCGTGGGGGCAGACCCGGCGTCGCATCCGGCTGGCACGACCGTCCGCTGGTTGGGCCGGGTTGCGGCACTCGCCGTCCGGTTGACCGCCCAGGGACGGGTGGTGCCGGTGTTCCGCCAGGCCCGCCGCAATCGCACCACGGCCACCGCCGACCAGGCGCCGTTTGCGGTCTCGTGGGCGCCGGTGCTGGTCGACAACGACGAGCTGACGGCGTTGACCGCAGCTGTCCCCGGGGCACTCATCGCCTTCCAACCCGACGTCGCTCCCCGTGACGTCGCCCGCAACGTGCTGAGCGACCTGGTCGACGCCATTTGCCGGAGTGCAGCCGGCCGGGTCGAGGTGCCCGCCGCCCCACCCCGCCCACGCACCGTGTCGGACGTGGCCGAGACGATCCTTACCCGGCTCGACGGCACCCCCTTCGCCGCCCCCGCCCGGCCCAGCGCAGAGCTGACCGGTCGGCTCGAGCGCTGGGCCCGTCCCCTGGCCGGCAGCGATGGCGTCGGCCTCGTCGTGCAACTCGATCCCCCGGACGCCGAGGACGTCTGGCGGCTCGCGGTGCTGGTCGCCGGCGTCGATCGTCAACCGGTGGCGCTCCACACGGCTCTGGGCACCCGCAATCCCGAGCACCGGCGGGCGGTCGCCACCGATCTCGCCCGGCTCGAACGACTGCTGCCTGCACTGCGACGCCCCATGGACAAGCGCCGGGGCGAGGTCGTGCTGAGTGGCAAAGAAGCGTGGGAGCTCATGACGGACGTCGGCGACGCGCTCAGCGCGGCCGGTTTCGACATCCGCGTGCCACGGCTGTCCCGTAAGCGGCCCCTGCCATCGCTGCGGCTCACCGCCGAGCCCTCCGGCCCTTCGGTGGTGGGGGCCCACCAACTGGCGGCCGTGCGTTGGACAGTCACATTCGACGACGTCGAGTTGAACGCCGCCGACATCGCCCGCCTGGCCTCGGAGGCCCGGCCCATGGTCCGCTCGCACGGGCGCTGGGTCGAGCTCAACCACGCGGATCTGGCGGAGGCGGCCGCGGCCCTGGCCGAGCGCGCCCATCTGAACCAGCTCTCCGGCGCCGCCATGCTGCGCCACGCCTTGGGCCTCGAGGGTCCGTCGCTCGCCGGGGGCATCACGCTCCGAGGCAACAGCTGGGCCACCGACCTGTTGCAACGGGCCGAATCCGTTTCCACCCAGCCAATGGCTGCGCCGGCCGGCTTCGACGGCAAGTTGCGCTCATACCAGGAAGAGGCGCTCGCCTGGATGTCCTTCCTTGACGGCGCCGGGTTGGGCGGCTGTCTGGCGCTCGACATGGGTCTCGGTAAGACCCCCACCGTGCTGGCCCATCTGCAGGACACCCGGGGTGGTGGGCCGACGCTGATCGTGGCTCCGCCCGCCGTCGTGGGCAACTGGGCGGCGGAGGCGGCCCGCTTCACGCCCAAGCTGCGGGTTTCCATCCACCACGGCGCCGGCCGGGCAGCCACCGACGAGCTGGCCGAGCTGGTGGCCGACACCGACGTCGTCCTCACCACCTACGGCACCGCGGTGCGCGACATCGAAGCCCTGGCCGAGATCCCCTGGGACCGGCTGGTTCTCGACGAGGCGCAGGTCATCAAGAACCCGACGAGCGAAACGGCGCAGCAGCTGCGTCGCCTGCCGGCCCGCACCCGTATCGCACTCACCGGTACACCGATCGAGAACGGGCTCGGCGACCTATGGGCCATCCTCGACTTCACCAATCCGGGTCTGGTCGGCCCCCGGCCACAGTTCGTCGCCCAGCTCTCGCGCGACGGCGGTGACCGCAGCTCGGCCGAGGCCGCTCTGCGAGCGCTCAACGGCCTGCTCGTGTTCCGCCGGACCAAAGCAGAGCCCGCCATCGCGGCCGAGCTTCCCGATCGTGTCGATCAGCTCGACCACTGCTCGGTCACCGGCGAGCAGATCGGGCTCTACCAGGCCGTGCTCGACAACCTGGTGAAGTCGGTCGGCCAGGAAGAGGGCGAAGAACCCCGCAAGGGGCAGATCCTGGCGGCCATCACCGCCTTGAAGCAGATCTGCAACCACCCCGCCGCCTACACCCGCGACGACCTGGCCCTCGACGGCCGCTCGGGCAAGCTCGCCCGCCTCGAGGAGATCGTCGAGGCGGTGTTCGAGGCCGGCGAGCGAATCCTGGTGTTCACGCACTTCGCCGAGTGGGGCCTTCGCTTGGCCGATCACCTGACGGCTCGCACCGGTGTGCCCATCGCCTGCTATCACGGCGGCCTGGCGCGGGGGGCCCGCGACAAGTTGGTGGCCGACTTCCAGAGCGGCACCGGCCCCGGCGCCCTGGTCCTGTCGCTCAAAGCTGGCGGGACTGGCCTGAACCTAACCGCCGCCAGCCACGTGGTCCTCTACGACCGTTGGTGGAACCCGGCCGTCGAGGACCAGGCGCGTGACCGAAGCTGGCGCATCGGCCAGACGCGTACCGTGGTCTGCCATCGTCTGGTTTGTCCGGGGACGGTGGACGAGCGCGTCGAGGAAGTGGTCGAGGGCAAGCGGCGCATCGCCGACCTGGTCCTTCCCCGCTCCAGCTCGCTGGGTGACCTCGACGCCGACCAGCTCCGTACCGCCTTCGGCCTCCGACCGGAGGCTGTGCTCACGGATGATCCCGCTCCAGGTGGTTCCCGGGAGGACACCGCAGCATGAGCCGTCCCCGTCGACGTTCAACCAAGCCCACCGGGCCAGACTTCTGGGGCCACAACTCATCGATCATCGACGAGCCCGCCCCGCGGGTCCGCCCCTCGCCCCAGCCGGACGCCGTGGTGCGCTCACTGGGTGCTCCCCCACTGCCCGGGCACGAGACCGCAGCCGAGCACTACTTCGCAGTGGTCTATGGCAAGGCAGTGGGCCTCGCGGGCGCGCTGGCCGCCGCAGGAGGACTGCTCGAACCCGCTCCCGAAGACGAGGAACACCAGGTGAATTAGCCTAAACGGCCCGGCGCACGCTCAAGCTGACACCGTTTCGCGCCGAAACCTCTCGTGGATCTGCTCCGGCGTTGCGGATCCGAGGAGAGGACGTCATGAAGTTCGAGAAGTGCGGCCAACGCGTGTTGGCAACAGCAATTTTGCTGCTTGCCGTATTCGGCAGCGCTGCTTCCGTGGGCGCCGCCACCTTCGATGGCAACAACGGCAACAGCAACGGCAACGGCAACAACGACGACGGCAACTCACAGTCGGGCGACGGGGGAAGCGGCTACCCCTCGCTCAGCCCCGTGCTCGAGTGTCTGGCGACCAACCGCAACGCGGCTGGCTCGGTCACCGGCTACACCGCCGTCTTCGGCTACTCCTACGCCGGCTTGTCGGCGTACTCCATAGGGGCAACCCAGGGAGTGACCATCCCGGTCGGTACGTACAACAACGTCACGGGCAGCACCTGGACCGGGACGCAGGTCACTTCGTTCCCGTACGGCACCAACGGCCGGGCCGTCGGGGTCATGCGGCTCAACTTCAACAGCGGCTCGCTCAAATGGACGCTGGCCAGCAGTTCGGTGCAGGCGACGGTCGGCTCCAGCAAGGATTGCTCACCCGCGGCCCAGGTGCCTGAGGGACCGGCGGGCGTGCTGGCCATCTCCGGCCTGGCCGCTGCAGGCGCAGGCGCCTTCTGGATGATGCGACGGAATCGCTCCCACGCCCTGACCGCATGACCGCCGCCCTCCAGGCGGATCCGATCGACCGGACGGCCGTCCGCCGGTGGACGGGTGTGGCCGTCATCGTCGCCGCAGTCATCTGCGTCTTCCACACGTCGCTGGTCGACTCCTACGACGCCCTGGGCTCCGACGATCCGCTCGGTTGGCTGGCCATCGTGCCGCTGTTGGCCGTGGGCATCGGGATCCACCGGGCCGTCGTCGGCGACGTGGCACTGCAGGTTCGCGCCTTGGCGCTGGACGTCATGGTGGCCGCCCCCCTGGCCATCGGCTCGGCCATGGTCATGACCTTCGGCGCCCGCACGCATGGCGCGGTGTTCTGGGCGTGGCGCATCGACGTCGTCTGCATGGTCGTCTTCACAGCCGCCGCCACGATCATGACCTTCGGCACCGAGACGGCCTGGCGGATGCGGGCGGCCTTCGCCTACGCCCTTCTGGCCTGGCCGGTGCTCTGGGCGCAGGTGCTTGCCTGGGCGCTTCCCTTCCTCAGCCAGGCAACCTCGACGATCACGATCAAGGCAGCCAGCCTGCTCGGCCTGGGCGCCCGTTCGGGCGGGGACAGCATCCTGTGGGTGCGCCATGGTGAGAGCGGGTTCGCCCTGGCCATCGCACCGCTGTGCGCCGGCTCGTCGACCATGACCGGTTGGCTGCTGGTGGGTGGCGCCGTTTCCTTGACCACGCACGGGCACCGTCGGGCCAAGGCAGCCTGGCTTGCCGTCGGCGCCGTGGCCGCGTTCGTCGCCAACATCGCTCGGCTCGTGCTACTCGTCGCCATCGGACACTTCCTGGGCGAAGGAGCAGCCGCCCAGGCCCACAACTGGCTCGGCGCCGTGGCGCTCGCTACCGTCGTGCTGGCGGCCATCCTCTCCATGGGCCGCTTCGGTCTCTCTTTCCGCGACACGGGTCAGCGCCGCAGCTGGGCTCCGCCCCGGGCCAGGCCGGCGGAAGGCCGGACGGCCGGCATGGCACTCGCCGCACTTCTGGCGATCATCATCGTGGCCGGCGGTCCCGGCATCACCCCAGCAGCTGCGCTGGTCGGACCACTCGGCGAAGGACGCTCGATCGCCCTCTCCGCATCCGCACCGCAGCTGGCGAACTACTCCCTGGCCAGCGTGGAGGAGATCGACTGGGCCCGGCAGTTCTTCGGCAGGTCCTCGCGCTGGATCCGTTACCGCTACGACCGGGTCGCCGGGTTGGACGGACCGGTGGCCGTCACGGTTGATGCCCAGGTGAACTCGGATCCCGACCGCTTCACCCGCTACAGCGTGGATCGCTGCCTGCAATTCCATCATCACGACCCCACTCGCGTCCGAAAGGTGGACATGGGGTTTGGTCTCACGGGCGAGGCCGCCACCTGGCAGGAGGATTCTCGTCTATGGCAGACGCTGTCCTGGGTGCTCCCGGTGCGCGTGCCTGACGGCACCCGGCGATACGAGCGCGTGCTGGTGTCGGCGGAGGTGCCCACCTCGCAACAGCCCATGGTGACCTCAGCGGAGAGCGAAGCAGCGCAGGAACAGGCCCTGCATGTGGCTGAAGGGGTGCTCGACCATCTGAGCCGTGAGCTGCTCAGCGGCGCGGTGGCCGCCGGAGGGGCCTCATGAGTGGCCGGACCTCGCAGGACCGCCAAACGCGAGCCACGCCGTCGGCGGACACGAGCCCGAGTCGGACGGAGGAAGACTCCGCCTCGAAGCCCAAGTCGGTTCGGACGCGCAAGGCGGCAACCAGTTCCGAGAAGTCCGCGACGCCCGGGCCCCACCTGGGGACGCCGGAACCGAAGGCGGGGACGCCCGAACGGAAGGCCGCGACGCGCAAGCCGAGGGCCACTACGCCCAAGCCCGAGGCGGCGGTGCCCGAACCGAAGGCCGCGACGCGCAAGCCGAGGGCGGCTACACCAAAGCCCCAGGCAGCGACGAGCGAGCCGAAGGCCGCAACACCCAAGCCCAAGGCCGCAACACCCACGCCGAGGGCCACAACACCCAAGCCCAG
>JAXDQG010000297.1:0-4948 GCA_034667945.1 Acidimicrobiia bacterium
CTTGTTGCTGCCGAACTGCAACACGGCAGCCATGGGACCGGTGGGACGTGCAGCCGGCACCGCGGCAGCCGTGATCGGTACAGCCTCGACCGCGGGCGGGGCTCTGCTCGGCTCGCTCATCGACGGCCGGTTCAACGGAACCATCACCCCGCTGGTCAGCGGTTTCGCGGTCTTTGGCGCGGTGGCGGCCGTGAGCATCCTCTGGCTGGCCGGACCGACCCGAGGCCCGGGGATGGCCGCATCGACAGCGTCGGACTGACGCGGCGGCGGGGACACCGCCGCGGCGGGTTACGGCGGCCTGGATAGCACGCACGAGCTGAGGAGAGGACCCATGAGCGGATCCGGGACGGCCGACGACCCCTGGGTGTTGAAGACCCCACCGGGAACCTCGGAGTACACGCTGCACCGCGATGAAGACGCGGAGCCGGCCGAGCTGGTGTGCAAGGTCGGCAGCACGACACTGCGCTATCAGGCCCGCTGCATCGACGACCTGCATGCCATGCTGCGCGAGCACGGCGACTGGATGGAACTGGGGGCCGCGGACGAGAACAAGCCGGCCAAGGATGGCACCGTCGAGGCTTGGGGCCGGTCGCCGGACAACCCCGTGGGCGGTTGGTATGGCCTGCGCAAGGGCTACCGGGGCCGCTTCGGCATGTACATCCCGCCGCTGCTTGAAGACCTTGGCCTCGTCGAGTTGGAGCACAACGCGCGCAACAACCGCGTCCGAGCGCTCTGACGCTCGCGAGGGGTGCGGCCACCGCTTCTCGCTGGTGAGGGTCCGTTGCACCCGCCAGTCGCGCAACTGCCATGTCGAAGCACGCCCTGCGGTGGGACAACGTGGGCCAATGGCGAATAGATCCGCGCAGCGAGCTGCCGCCGTCGATGTGCATTCCAGGCGCACGCCCTTTCTCGATTGAGACGTTCCATCCCGCGTTCGCCTGGCTCGAGGGAGATTCCGGGTGTACGCAGCCGACCGAGGTTGATATCAATCTTTCGATTGGCACACTGCTGAGATGTGGTTTCAGAAACTCACAGGTATCAACGAAAGCGCCGTTAGCAATATCGCGGCGCAGTTCGTCGTCGAGGATCACCACATCACCTCGAAGGTGAATGGGCGCCGTATGCAGCACGGTACGTTCGAAACGCCAAGCTTGAGCGAGCTTCGGCAGCGCCGAAGTGCACTTCCGCCCACGGGCGGATCCCTCAGAGTTCGCGAGCTCGTCGGTGATGTCCGGAGCTTCCACTGTGACAAAGCGAATGCCGGCGCCATGTACCAAGTGGCCTCGCAGTTCAACACGTTGGAGATGCTGTCCCCGGCGGTCAGCCCCGAGGATGGCATCGAGAGGTACGCGAAAGACGCTACACAGGGTCCGGCGTGCGCAATAGCGTGCGGTGCGGGGACCATCTACCGCAACTACCTCGTTCCCCTCGAGGGACGGCTCGGGCAGTCACGACAGCGGCAGATCAACTGCCTCGACGACCTTGCCGCAGCCCTTGATACCGACATTCCCGTGCGCAACGGCTACGCCCTACCCTCCAGAGCCCAACTCGACGGCGTGAACGTTCGCCTCAGCATGTTGTCGGCATCGGACCGGGAATCGCTCATGGGAAACCTGCGCATCGGCGTCATGTGGGACACGGAAGTGACCCTCGAGGGAGGCGGCCACACCGTCTCGCAGGCGTACTGCTCCGCGGCGCCGGTCAGCTACTCCGATCAGCCAACAGACGCGTGGGAGCCGTTGGCCCGACTCATCCTCGACGCCGCCTACGAGGCCACCTTCGCCGCCGCGGTGCTCAACGCGCGAGGGACGGGGAACAACACCCTCTTCCTCACGTCGCTGGGTGGTGGCGCCTTTGGAAATCCCCGGCACTGGATCAGCGCTGCGAGGCAGCGAGCCCTGGAGTTGTTCGCCCACGCTGACCTCGACGTGGTCACGATCAGCTACGGATAGAGCCTTGTGACCAAGCCGGTCGGTCGCTCCGAGGCCAGAGGCCTTCGCTGCGGGCTCAGATCTCGACGTGGGTGCCGACCTCGTAGACGCTCTCGGGCGGGAGCTTGAAGAAGCGGGCGGCGCTGTCGGCACCCCGGTGCAGAACCACGTACAGCTTCTCCAGCAGCGGATGCATCCCCGGCACGGATGTCGACAACACCGCCTCGCGGCCGAGGAAATAGGTGATGTCGTCGCGTGCCAGCTTCACGCCTGGCACGTCCACGCCTTCGAGCACCGCCGGGACGTTGGGCTCCTCCATGAACCCGAAGCTCATGACGACTTGGTGGATGCCGTCACCCAGGTCGGCCCAGCGCAGCCGTTCCGAGGCCGGAACGTAGGGTCGTTCGGCGGTCTGGACCCCGAGGATCAGCGTGCTGCGGTGCAGGACCTTGTTGTGCCGAAGGTTGCTGATCAATGCGGGGGGCGCTCCGTCGGGGTCTCTGAAGAGAAAGACTGCCGTCCCCGGCACCCGGACCACACCTGCGTGATCCCGCAGTACCTCGCGGATGGGCCGCTCGCCCCGACGGAGGGCCCTGGCAACGAGTTCGCGCCCGCGACGCCACGTCACCATCTGGATGAACAGGCCCCCGGCGATCAGCAGCGGAATCCAGCCGCCGTGGGGGATCTTCGGGACGTTCGCTCCGAAGAAGGCCAGATCGATCAGGAACAGGGGAATGACCACGAGCAGCGCCCGCGCCCTCGACCAGTTCCATCGGCTCCGGGCGACGGCGTAGAAGAGCAGCGTGGTGATCACCATGGTGGAGGTCACCGCGATGCCGTAGGCACCGGCCAGATTGCTGGAGGTCCGGAAGGCGAGGACCAGCCCGATGGAGCCCACCATCAGCGCCCAGTTGACCAGCGGCACGTACACCTGACCGCTGTGGGACCGTGACGTGTGCACGACCCGGACGCGAGGGAGGAACTCCAGCTGAGTGGCTTGGACCGTGAGCGAGAACGCCCCGGAGATCAGCGCCTGCGACGCGATGACGGTTGCCATGGTGGCCAGCGCCGCCACGGGGATGATTGCCCACTCCGGCGCCAGCCCGTAGAACGGGTGCGCCACCTCTGCCGGTTCCTTCAGCAGAAGGGCTGCTTGCCCGAAGTAGTTGAGCAGGAGACCGGGCAACGCCACCGCGTACCAGGCCAAGGCGATGGGGCGCCGTCCGAAGTGCCCCATGTCGGCATAGAGGGCTTCCCCGCCGGTGACGACGAGGAAGATGCTGCCGAGCGTGAGGAACGCCTTGCCCGGGTCGGCCGCGAAGAAATGCACGATGTTGACGGGATTGACGGCTTGCAGCACGGCCGGGTGATCCAGGATCTGGGAGAGACCCAGCACGCCCAGCACGGTGAACCAGACGAGCATCACCGGGCCGAAGACCTTCCCGATTCCGCCCGTGCCCCGCCGCTGGACGAGGAAGAGCAGGGTCAGGATGACGCAAGCGAGCGGCAGCACCATGTCGTCGAACGCAGACGACGCCACCGGGAAGCCCTCGCCCGCGCTCAGCACCGAGATGGCCGGCGTGATCACGCCGTCGCCGTAGAGCAGGGCCGTCCCGAACACCCCGAGTTGCACCAGTAGGGCGATCTGCCCGGGACCAGACTTCCGCAACACCAGCGCGGTGAGCGCGAGGATCCCGCCCTCACCGTGGTTGTCGGCCCGCATGACCAGTCCGATGTACTTCACCGAGATGATCACGATCAGCGCCCAGAAGGCCACCGACGCCACCCCGAGGGCGGTCGTCGGGCTGACGACGAGGTGCTGATGGTGGAACGCCTCGCGGAAGGCGTAGAGCGGACTGGTGCCGATGTCCCCGAAGACCACCCCGAGCGAGCCCAACGCCAATCCGGCCAAAGCCCGCCCGTGGCCCTCGTGTTGGTCCTGCCTCATCGCGGCTGCCGGAGTTGGATGAATCGGGCCGTCTCAGGTGCCCCAGAGATCACCTGCGCGGCTCGCGATCGTCCGGTCGGCGCGGGTCGACGCCTCCCGCGTCGTCCAGGTGGCTGGCGTCGCTCACCGGGACGTCGGTGGGCGGAAGGATCCCGGCGCGGCGGTCCCGGGCGTCGGCACGCAGGGAGGCGATGACCGCCACCGCAATCACCAAGGCGATGACGAGGAGCGACACGTAGGTCGGCATGTGCACCTCGAACGGCTTGCCGATCAGCAGCATCTTCACGCCCACGAAGGCGAGGATGACGCCGAGGCCGACGTTGAGATAGCGGAACTTGCCCTGCATGCCTCCCAAGAGGAAGTAGAGCGACCGCAAGCCGAGGATGGCGAACGCGTTGGCGGCGAAGACCAGGAACGGCTCGCGGCTGACGGCGAGGATGGCGGGCACCGAGTCGACCGCGAAGACGACGTCGGTAGCCTCGATCAGCACCAGCACCGCGAACAACGGCGTGGCGAGCCGCTTGCCGTTCTCCTTGGTGAAGAGCTTCTGGCCGTCATACCGGGTCGTCGTCGGGACGAGGCGCCGGACCACCCGCATGGCGATGTTCCGATTGTAGTCGACCTGCTCGGACTCGTCGTGGTGGGCGATCTTCCAAGCCGTGTAGAGCAGGAAGGCCCCGAAGATGTACAGGATCCACTCGAAGCGCTCGATGAGCGACACGCCGGCGAAGATGAACATGCCGCGCAGCACGAGCGCTCCGAATATGCCCCAGAACAGCACCCGGAACTGGAACTGCCGGGGCACGGCGAAGAACGAGAAGATCACCGCCCACACGAACACGTTGTCGATCGAGAGGCTCTTCTCGATGAGGAAGCCCGCGTAGTACTCGCCCCCCGCTTGGCCGCCCTGCCAGACGAGCAGGACCACGCCGAAGGCAAGGCCGATCGAGATCCACACCGCGGACTCGATCGTCGCCTCCTTGACCGTGATGACGTGGGCGGTGCGGTGCACGAGCAACAGGTCGATGACGAGCATGGCGACGATGGCGCCGACGAGGCTGAGCCAGAT
>JAXDQG010000298.1:0-2579 GCA_034667945.1 Acidimicrobiia bacterium
ATTCGACCGCCGCCGTGACGACTTCTCCTACGGCCACACTTCGGCAAATCGAGTCGGGGGGCGCCGGCGGTCACCTTGTTCAGCGGACCTGGCGCGGGGACGGCCACACCTCTGGCCTCGCCGTTCGTGTTCCCAGTGCGGAGAATCCCATCGGGGCGCCTTCCGCAGCCCTCCGCCGACCGCCGCCACCAACGGGGGGCGCCGAGTGGGGCCCGCGTCGTCGACGAATACGCAACGTGATCGCGGGTGTAGTCCGCGGGGCGCTCGCGGGGGCCTGAAGGGGTGCTTGTGGCGCGAGGACTCTGGGCGCCTTAAGGGCCGTCGGAAATCTTTCCGGGTGGCCGACGCGATGCCAGCACACTGCGTCTGTTGCACAGAAGGTCACTCTGGTCAGTAGTCACGTCGCGTTACGTTGCGACACGCACAAACGCCTTGGGCTTCCCCGTCACCACTGGCCCCTGAGGCGTCGAGATCACGTCGTGGGCAAGCGTGGCGGCAGTGAGCGACACAGCGTCTCGCTGACATGACTTTGTGTGTACATGGAGACTCACGCGACGCGGAGGGGCACTACAGAAAGTAGCGACACCCCGAGATTTATCAGGTTTCACGAAAGAGGGCTTGTTCCTCCTTTCTTCGCTCCTCAAACATCTGCACCACAGCCGGTCCGGACATTTTTCCAAATGGCCGCGAAAGGTGAGCGACGAAGCTCGTCCGGCTGAATCCGATCAGCGCCGCGCCGTTGCGGGCTCGGAATCGTGCACGCTCTTCTCAAGGGGACAATCATGCGCGTAGTCGTCACCGGTGGAGCCGGCTTCCTCGGCTCACACCTGTGCTCATCTCTCCTTGCCGCCGGCGATCAGGTCGTCTGCATCGACAACCTGTCAACCGGCCGGCTCCTGAACATCGCGGCCCTGCTCGACCATCCCGGGTTCGAGTTCGTGCAGGCCGACATCACCGCCGGCGCCATCCGCCTTCGGGGTCGAGTGGACGCGGTGGCGAACCTGGCCAGCCCTGCCTCCCCTCCCGACTACCACCGGATGCCGCTCGAGACGCTGGCCGTCGGGAGCCGGGGGACCGAGAACGCCCTGCAACTCGCCGCCCAGCACGGGGCGCGCTTCGTGCTGGCCTCCACGAGCGAGGTGTACGGCGACCCGCTCGTTCACCCCCAGCGCGAGGAGTACTGGGGCAACGTGAACTCGATCGGCCCGCGCAGCGTCTACGACGAGGCCAAGCGGTACGCCGAGGCGGTCACGATGGCCTACCACCGTCACTACGGCGACGACGTCGGCATCGTGCGGATCTTCAACACCTATGGGCCACGGATGCGCCCGGCCGACGGCCGGGTCGTCACGAGCTTCATCACCCAGGCGCTCAACGGCGACGCGCTCACCATCTACGGCGACGGCTCGCAGACCCGCAGCTTCTGCTACGTCGACGACCTCGTGCGAGACATCTCGTCGATGCTGCGCTCGACCGCGACAGGGCCGATCAACCTGGGCAACCCCGGCGAGTTCACCGTCCTGCAGCTGGCGGAACAGGTCTTGCAGCTGACCGGGTCGTCCTCGACGATCGAGTTCCACCGGCTGCCGCAGGACGACCCCACCCGCCGGCAGCCCGACATCACCCGAGCCCGTGAGCTGCTGGGCTGGGAGCCGGTCATCGACCTCGCGGCCGGACTGCCCCGGACCGTGGACTCGTTCCGCAGCCGTCCGGAGGAGGTGGCCGCCGCTGCCTCCTCGGTGGCCGGCGCGCAGTTCGAGGGGCGGGCCCTCGAAGTCGTCCCCTCACTGGCCAGCTGATGGCCCCCACGGATGCCGCGGATGGGCACACCGCCGAGGACCTCCGGCCAAGGCCGTCGGCGCAGCACCGCGCCGAGGCGGACGACCACATGGGCGGCGGACCCGCCACTCTCCTCGACGAGCGGCCCTCCCGGCCGGGACGGCACGCCGCCGTCCCCTCCGGTGGGCTGGTCCTGCCCAGGGACGTACCGGCGATCGAGGAGCAGGTCGGTCAGGTCGTGACCCGGTCGGCGGACGGGCCCCGTTTCCGCCGCGGCCGGGCGAAGATGGCAGTCGCCCGGCAGGAGACCTTCGTCCACCTGCTGACGACCCCCGAACGCGCAGCCGTGGCGCTGCTGTCCTTGGGCTGGCTGACCGCCCTGCTGCTCTTCTGGCAGTGGTGGCTGCTGGAGCCGGGCCGGATCACGACCGTCACCGGCATGGCGCTCAACACCGTGCTGCTGCTCTACGTCGGGTGGCTACCGGGCTACTTCGTCCTAGCCGCCAACCGGCTGCGCGGGATCCGCCCTGACATCCCTGTCCCCGCTCTCCGCGCGGCCTTCGTGGTCACCAAGGCGCCGTCCGAGCCATGGCCGGTCGCCCGCCGGACGCTCCAGGCGATGCAGGCACAGGACTACCCGCACCCCTACGACGTCTGGCTGTGCGACGAGAACCCGAGCGAGGGGACCCTCGCCTGGTGCGAGGAGCACGGCATCCGGGTCGCGACCCGCCACGGGGTCGAGGAGTACCACCGGCAGGAGTGGCCGCGCCGGACCAGGTGCAAGGAGGGCAACCTCGCCT
>JAXDQG010000299.1:0-3982 GCA_034667945.1 Acidimicrobiia bacterium
CGGTCCGGTCGCGGAGTCCCTCGAGTGGGCGGCGACGGCGTCCCGCGGCGAATTCGTCCTAGTCATTGGGGGTGCACCACCGCCTCCGCCTGCCGCGGAACAGGAGATGGCAGCCGCGCTGCAGCACGAGTTGGCAGCGGGGGCTCCGGTCAAGGCTGCCGCCGCCACGGTCGCCCGGCGCTACGGCGTCTCGCGCCGGGACACCTACGCCCTGGCCCTCCGGGTCCGGCCGCCCGGCCGCTAGGGTTGCTCATCGTGTTCTCGCTGCACCTTCTGTCGGCGTTCGCGCTCGCGTTCGCCCTGAGCCAGGTTGCCAACCTGGTCACCACGCTGTATCTGCATCGCACGCTGGCTCATCGGGCGATCACCATGACGGCACCGGTCGAGTTCGTGTGCCGTGCGCTGCTGTGGCTGACCGTCGGTATCGATCGGCGGGAGTGGGTTGCGGTGCATCGGAAGCACCACGTTTTCAACGATGAGGCCGCCGACCCGCATTCGCCGCTGCAGAAGGGTGTGGCCAAGGTGTTGCTGCTCAACGCCGGCTACTACCGGGTCGAGGCGAAACAGCCCGAAACCGTGGCGGTCTACGGGCGGGATCTCGCGCCGGACCGGCTCGAGCGCATGGTGTTCTCCAAGGGCCTCGTGGGCGTCGGCCTCGGTCTGGCCCTGCTCATCGTGTTGTTCGGACCTCTGTGGGGCATAGGCGTGGGGCTGGCGCACGCCGCCATGTACATCCTCCAGGGCGGTCTGGTGAACTCCTTCGCCCACCATTTCGGCAAGCGTCCGCATCCCAATTCCGCGACCAACCTGCGCTGGGTTGCCCTGCTCACCGGGGGCGAGGGCATGCACAACGACCATCACGAGTTCCCCCGCTCGCCCCGCTTCGGCACCACCTGGTGGGATCTGGGGGGCAAGCTCGCCTCTGGGCTGCAGCGCCTGAAGCTGGTGAAGCTGCATGAGTCGTCACGACTCGTCCGCCAGACCGACATGAATGCCCGTCACGAGAAGATCCCCGAGCTGGTCTGAGCCTGCGGCGAGCGCCTCGGTCGAGCGCTGTATGCCGACTGGTTCGCCAGACATGAACGCCCGGCAGTTGAAGATCCCCGCACTGGTCTGCAGGTGCCTTCGCCAGAGGCCGCCCCTTTTCGTACGATTTGCTGACCTGGGCCATCGGGAATCTCTTTGGCACACTCGCGGTTTCGCTGGTGCAATGCGGTGTGTCGGCGCCGCTCCGAAGTTCGGACGTCGGTGGGGTCGGCTGCGATACGAGGGCGCATGCGAGGGAGGAATGAGGACATGACCGGAAGCCAGCCGCGGGGTGCACGGGCTCCGTCGGGCCAGCTTGCCGGTCTCCCGGTCTCCGGCGCTTGGACCGCGGACGATCCGCCGGCAGCGCGCAAGTTCGTCAAGCTGGGACAGGGCAGGCCGTTTGCCTTGGAGGGCGGCGGCACCCTGGACGAGATCACCCTCGCCTACGAGACATGGGGCACCCTCAACGCCGAGCGCTCGAATGCGATCTTGATCTGCCACGCGCTCACCGGCGACGCCCACGCCCGCGGCCCTTCCGGCCCTGGTCAGCCAGCCGATGGCTGGTGGGACGACCTGATCGGGCCCGGACGGGCACTCGACACCGACCGCTTCTTCCTCGTGTGCTCCAACGTCCTCGGCGGTTGTCAGGGCTCGACCGGCCCGGCTTCCCCCCACCCCGTCGACGGCCGCCCCTACGGGTCCAGGTTCCCGGTGATCTCCATCCGGGACATGGTTCGGGCGCAACGAGGTCTGGCCGATCATCTGGGTATCGATCGCTGGCTGACCGTCATCGGTGGGTCGATGGGCGGCATGCAGGTGCTGGAATGGGGCGTGCTCTACCCCCGGCGGGTGCGTTCGCTGGTCCCGATCGCCTCGGCGACGGCTGCGTCTGCGCAGCAGATTGCCTGGTCGGCAGTGGGACGGATGGCGGTGACCAACGATCCCGCCTGGCGCGCTGGTGACTACTACGACGCCGCTCCCGGCGAGGGACCCCACGCCGGACTGGCGCTGGCCCGCCAGATCGCCCAGATCCACTACCGCTCGGAGACGGTCTTCCAGGAGCGGTTCGGGCGAGAGCTGGCGGCCCCGCTCGACCGCTTCGAGCTCGACACCAAGTTCCAGGTCGAGTCGTACCTCGACTATCACGGCGCCAAGCTGGTCCGGCGGTTCGACGCGAATACGTACCTGCTGCTCAACAAGGCGATGGACCTGCACGATCTCGCCCGGGGCCGGGGCAGCTTGCAGTCGGCCATGGCCCGCATCGACGTACCCGTCTGCACCATGTCGATCAGCTCGGACACGCTCTACCCGCCCTACCAGCAGCACCAGATACGTGACCTGCTCGTCGCGGCCGGCACGTCGGTCACCCATGTCGAGATCGACAGCCCGCATGGCCATGATGGCTTCCTGCTGGAGTTCGACCAGGTCGGCGCGGCTGTCGGCAAATTCCTGGCGTCACTCTGATAGCCGGCTGCACGGGGCGCGGCGAGACGGCTCGGGCCGCGAGCCAACCGCCGTCGTGCGGTACTGTTCCGGTCGGTGGAGCGGAGACCACTCTCCGCCCCGGTTGACGATGCCCGAGCTCATTGAGGTGGAGGCCTACCGTCGAGCCGCCGAGCGCGTCGTAGGCCGGGAGATCGAATCCGTCCACGCGCCCGACCCCTGGTACCTCAAGCGAGGGCTCGACGAGCCGGGACTCGCCGAGGCGTTGCTGGGCAGCGCGGTGAGCGCCACTCGCCGGGTGGGCAAGCTGCTGTTGTTGGACGTGGTCGACCGTCCCACGCTGGGTCTTCGCTTCGGGATGACCGGGCGACTCATCGTGGACGGTGAGGCCGCCATCGACCGTCTGGAGTACTCGTCGGCGCGGGACGAGCCCCGATGGGATCGGCTGACGCTCAGCTTCTCGGGCGGCGGCGTGCTGATCGTGCGTGATCCGCGGCGGCTGGGCGGGGTCTTCCTGGACCCGGACGAGGCCGCCCTCGGTATCGACGTGCTCGACCTCGATGCCCGAAGGCTGGATCAGCTGCTGAAGGGCAGCACGGTGGCATTGAAGGCACGCTTGATGGACCAGCGGCGATTGGCCGGGCTGGGGAACCTGCTCACCGACGAGATCCTCTGGCAGGCCGGGTTGTCGCCCATGCGTCCGGCTTCGTCGCTGTCGGTGGACGAGCGGGCCCGGTTGCTCGAGGCCATTGCCGTGACCGTTCGGCTGTTGGATGAGCGCGGTGGCTCGCACACCGGCGAACTGCAGCCGGGCCGTCAGCCGGGGTCGCTCTGCCCGGCGTGTGGCGAGCCGCTGCGCCGGGATCGGGTCGGGGGCCGCACCACCTACTGGTGTCCCAACCGCCAGCGGTGACCACAGCCCAGTTACATGCACTGGTTAGCATGTCGGCCGGCTCCTGCGTTTCGGCACGACGCGGCCCCAGGGCGGGTACCAACAGGCATGCGGGCAAGTGAGGTCGGTGGCGAGACGGATGGTCATCGGTAGAAGGAGCCATCGACTCGCAGTGGCGCTCTTGGCGGGCGGTTTCCTGACGTTCACGCTGGGCGGCGTAGCAGGGGCGCAACCGGATCCCAATCCTTCGACGACGACCACTGCCACGACCGCAACGCCGAGCGACTCATCGACTTCCAGCACCCTGGGCACAACGAGCACAACGGCGCCGACGACCACGACGACGGAAGCGCCTACCACGACGGTCCCGCCGACGACGGAGGCTCCGCCGGTCACCGAGGCACCCACCACGACCGTCCGGCGTACGACCACGACGGTGGAGACCACCGTTCCGCCGACGACCGAGGCCCCCACGACCGTTCCGCCGCCGACGACCACGACCGCGCCCACGCCGTCGTCAGCTGCACCGGGCAACACGGCGCCCACAGCGGCCACCAGCAAGCCGACGGCGGACAACAACAAACAGCTGCTGCGCCTGATCATCGCGATGCTGATCGT
>JAXDQG010000300.1:0-4471 GCA_034667945.1 Acidimicrobiia bacterium
GAACACTGCCGCTCGGAAGATCCGCTCGCCGTCGAACGCAAACGACTGCAAGGCAAATGCTTCCCGGATGAAGTTCTCGAGGTCCTGCGTCACGCCGGTGGTGATGCCAACGGACCACACCAGCACCCCCGCGATGACGGTGATCAAGAAGGCAGCGAGGTGAAACAAGAGCGAAAGCTTCAAGATCGACCAGAGGTCGAGGTGGCGCACGATACGGCCGACCTTGCGCGCCTGGAGGTGACGGGCCGCCCTCCGCTGCCGACGGCTGGGCACCGCAATGGGCGGCATCTCGCCGCGGCGTGCCGGCGACGGGCTGGACTCTGCCGCGGGTGGCACCGGCTGCTGGCGGATGATCAGCGGTGCACGATCCGGTTGGCGGCGTGGCGGCTCTCGATGGCTCACGTGCTCAGGACGGCTGACGTGCTCAGCGCGGCTGAATGCCTCGTGGCGGCTGGTTGCCTCCGCATCCACGCGAGGCGGCTGCGGCTGCTCAGAAGCCTCGACTTCGTCGAAGAGGGTCGACACATCTACCACGACCGCGCCGCTCGGCGGACGTTCTTCGACTGTCGATCGGATTGCGACCACGGGCCGATCTTAGAGCCGGGGTTTGGCGAGCTGGTGGATGACATGGCCTCCCGAGCTGCCGCCTCAACCACAGGTCGAGACCGACCACTCAGCGACCCGGCTCACTCCTCATACCGTTCTGCGGTGGCGACCGCGGTGTGCGCGCCTCGGCGTATCTCCACCTGCACGATGTCCCCGACCGACGACAGTCGGATGAGCTCCACCGCATTTGCACGAGCCACCAGCTGGGCGGCCCCGCTCCCTTGGTGCGCCGCGGCCAGCACGACGGCATCGGCCGCCGACTGCGCAGCCGCTCGCTCTGTCGCGGCAGCGGCCATACGACCCAACAGCAGCATCGTCGACAGCCCGATCAGCAACACCACGGCCATGAGCGGGACCACCTGCCCCGCTTCGCGGCGTACCTGACACATCCCCGCCCCAACCTCCGTGCAAGGCGAACATCAGAGGGGAAGCGGAGATACACCATACTACATCAGCGTTACAGGACGTTCCCGTTGGAGCCGGGATCGGGCGGCGCCTCGCCATTTCCGTCCGGCAACCCGACGCCGCCATCAGGCGGCTCGACCTCGCCATTGACTTCGTCCGACACAAGATCGTCCACCGCCAAGACCGGCGCCACCGCGGCCACGACGTCGTCACCAGAGAGGTTCATGACCCGTACGCCGGTGGCGTCTCGCCCCTGTCGCGAGATTTCCCGAACCGACGTCCGGATGACCACCCCGCCGGAGTTGACCACCAGCAACTCGTCGTCTTCGCCAACCATCAGGGCGGTGACTACCTCGCCCTTGCTCGAGGTGGTACGGATGCCCCGCACACCTTGGCCGCCGCGCCCCTGCTTGGGGAACTGGTCCACCTGCGTGCGCTTGCCGAAGCCGGCCGCCGTGACAATGAGCAGATCTGCGTCGTCACGTACGACATCGCAGGACACGACCTGGTCGCCGGACCGCAACTTCATTCCCCGGACGCCGGCCGCGGCCCGACCCATCGGTCGGACGTCGTCCTCGTTGAAGCGAATCGACTGCCCATCCCGCGACACCATGATGATGTCGTCGTCGCCGTTGGTCGGAAGAACCCGGACCAGCTCGTCGTCGTCCCTGAGGAGCACAGCGATGATGCCGGCCCGCAGCGACGAGTCGTAGTCGGTGAACCGGGTCTTCTTCACCGTGCCCTGGCGAGTGGCGAAGAACAGGTAGCGGTGCGTTTCATAGTCGCGGGTGTCAATCACCGCCTGGATCGTCTCGCCGGGACTCAGCTGCAACAGGTTCACCAGGGCCATTCCCTGTGCGGACCGGTCTCGCAAGGGAATCTCATGGGCCTTCAGCCGGTAGACCCGACCACGGTTGGAGAAGAACAGCAGGTAGGCGTGCGCCGTCGTGTGAATGACGTGGACCACGTAGTCCTCGTCACGCAGACGGGCACCGGCCACGCCTCGACCGCCCCGACCCTGCGTACGGAACTGCTCGGCAGGGGTGGCCTTGACATAGCCCCGGGCCGAAATCGTGACGACGCGCTCGTCGTCATCGATGAGATCCTCGATGTCGAGCTCGCCCGGATCGGTTGTGATCGTTGTGACCCGCTCGCTGGCGAACTCTTCACGAATCTCGGCCAGCTCTTCCTTGATCACCGCCCGCAGCCTTCCCTCGTCCTCGAGGATGGCCTCGAGTTCGGCGATCTCCCCCCGCAGCCTGGTGAGCTCTTCTTCGATCTCGGCCCGACCCAACCGGGTGAGGCGATGCAAGGGCATGTCCAGAATGTCCTCGGCCTGGATCTCCGAGAACGAGTACGGCTCGGCCTGCAGGGCCGTGCGGGCCGCCGCCTTGTCCTCCGACGCCCGGATCAAGGCGATGATGGCGTCGATCATGTCGAGTGCCCGCAAACGGCCCTCGAGCACGTGCGCCCGCTTGCGCCGCTGGTTGAGCCGGAACTCGGACCGGCGCCGGATCACCACACGCTGGTGCTCGATGTAGTGCACCAAGGCGTCGCGCAGTGACAGCGTGCGAGGCACACCGTCGACCAGAGCGACCATGTTGACGGGGAAGTTCACCTGTAACGGCGTGTGCTTGTAGAGGTTGTTCAGCACCACCAGCGCCGGCGCATCGCGCTTCAGTTCGAAGACCAGGCGTGTCTTACCCTTGGCCGACTCGTTGCGAATGGCCCGGATTCCCTCGAGCTCCCGGCTGTTCACCAGTTCGGCGGCCTTTTCCTCCACGGTTTCGGCAGCGACCTGGTAAGGCATGGCGGTGGCCACGATCTGCTCGCCGTGGGGCGTCTCGACGATCTCTGCGATGCCCCGCAAGCGAATGGAGCCGCGGCCAGTCGTATAGGCATCACGAATGCCGACACGGCCCATGATCGTGCCGCCGGTGGGGAAATCGGGGCCCTTGACGATTGTCATCAACTGCTCGACCGTTGCATCCGGGTGGTCGATCAGGAACGTGACGGCGTCGATGACCTCGCCCAAATTGTGGGGCGGGATGTTCGTCGCCATACCAACGGCGATGCCCTGGCTGCCGTTCACCAAAAGGTTGGGGAAGCGCGCAGGAAGGACCGTGGGCTCTTCGTGACGACCGTCGTAGTTGGAAAGGAAATCGACGGTGTCTTCGCTGAGCCCGTCCATCAGTCGCATGGCGATGGGCGTCAGACGGCATTCGGTATATCGATAGGCCGCCGGTGGATCGGCCGGTGAACCGAAGTTCCCATGCGGGTCGATGAGTGGCTGTCGAAGCGAGAACCATTGACCCATACGAACCAGCGCGTCGTACACGGCTGAGTCGCCGTGCGGGTGATATTTACCGATGACATCCCCCACGACGGTGGCGCATTTGACGTGGCTCCGATCGGGCCTGACGCCGGCGTCGAACATCGACCAGAGAATGCGACGGTGCACGGGCTTGAGTCCGTCGCGAACATCCGGAAGGGCCCGGGCGACGATGACGGACATGGCGTAGTCCAAGAAGGACTGCTCCATCTCCGCTTGGATCTCGATGGCTTGGACGCCGGTGCGCGCCTCGTCCGAACCATCGTCCGGACCGGGGCCAGCGGGGGGAGGAAGGTCACTCATTGCGAATCAGGTCCCATCGGAATCAGGCCGCATCAGATGTCAAGGAATCTCACGTCCTTGGCGTTCTGCTGGATGAAGATCTTCCGCAACTCCACCTCGTCACCCATCAGGATGGAGAAGATTTCGTCTGCAATGGCAGCTTGCTCGACGGAGACCTGGAGGAGCGTCCGACGGGCTGGATCCATCGTCGTGGCCCAGAGCTCTTCGGCGTCCATCTCACCGAGACCCTTGAGGCGTGCGAAGTCGTTGCGGTGGTTCGGGTTCTCTCCCAGAAACGCCGCCTTTGCGACGTCGTCTCGCAGGTAGACCTTCTCCTTGCCGACCAAGGTCGAGTACAGCGGCGGCTGCGCGATGTAGACGTAGCCCGCTTCGACCAGCGGCCGCATCTGCCGAAAGAAGAACGTGAGAAGAAGGGTGCGGATATGGCTGCCGTCGACATCGGCGTCACACAAGAGGATGATCTTGTGATACCGAGCCTTGCTGACGTCGAACTCCTCGCCGAGGCCGCCGCCCACAGCCGAGATCAGCGATAGGATCTCGGTGTTCTTGAGCATGCGATGAGCTTGGGCCCGCTCGACATTGAGGATCTTCCCTCGAATGGGGAGGATGGCCATTGTGCGCGGCTCGCGAGCTTCTTTGGCCGAACCTCCGGCGGAGTTACCCTCCACGATGTAGAGCTCTGACTCGGCCGGATCTCGCGACGCGCAGTCCGCCAATTTGCCCGGAAGCCCAGCGCCGTCAAGGGCGGACTTGCGCCTGGTCGCGTCGCGGGCCTGGCGGGCGGCCATACGCGCCCTGGCCGCAAGCGAAGCCTTCTGAACCATG
>JAXDQG010000301.1:0-9080 GCA_034667945.1 Acidimicrobiia bacterium
TTCCTTCTCGTCGGGATGATCTACGAGCGCCGACACACCCGCCTGATCTCCGAGCTGTCGGGCCTGCAGCGCTCGGCCCCGCTCATGGCCGCGGTCTTCACGCTGGTCATGATGTCGTCACTGGGTCTGCCGGGCCTCAATGGCTTCGTGGGTGAGTTCCTGGTGCTGCTCGGCACCTTCGTCACCCATCGCTGGTATGCCGTCGTCGCCGCCGTCGGCGTGATCCTGGCCGCGCTCTACCTGCTGTGGGGGTACCAGCGGGTGTTCCATGGCCCGGCCGAGCCGCCCGAGAACGCGGAGGTTCAGGACCTGCGGCTACGCGAAGGCTTGGCGCTGGCGCCACTGGTGGGGCTGATCGTCTTCCTGGGCGTGTATCCCAAGCCGATGCTCGAGCGGATCGAGCCGTCGGTGAACGCCCTCATCCAGCACGTCGGCGACGCGGTGCCCGGCTTCGCCGAGAAGCAGGGCCCGGTCCCGCCGGCCAAAACGGTCGAGGATCTGGCGACGGTGTCGGAGGGCAGCGGAACGGCTCCAGGGGGCCACGAATGATCGGGCTCTTGGCGCAAGCCATCACGGACAAGGTGGCGACGCCCCGCATCGATTGGTGGGGCGTCATGCCGGTGTTGCTGCTGGCCGCACCCGCCATGGTGCTGCTGCATCTGTCCTCGCTGGTCAGACACGTGTTCCGTGGTTTCTATGCCGCCTACACGATCTTCTTTGCGCTGTTCGCGGCGGCGTGGTCGGTAGGGCTCTGGTTCCGGGTGACCGACGAGTCGCCGGGCAAAGGGCCGTTCTCCACCCTCGGGGGCGCCTTCGGCGTCGACGGGTTCTCGGTGTTCCTCACCGTGGTGCTGTGCAGCTCGGTGATCCTGGCCGCGCTCATGGCCGATGGCTATCTTCGACGAGAGGGCCTCGAGGGGGCCGAGCTCTACTCCCTACTGATGCTGTCGGCGTCCGGCGGCATCATCATGGCTTCGGCCAACGACCTGATCCTGCTCTTCCTCGGTCTCGAGATCCTGTCCCTGGCCGTCTACGTGCTGGCCGCCATGCACCTGCGGCGCGTCCAGTCGCAGGAGGCCGGGATGAAGTACTTCGTGCTGGGCGCGTTCTCCTCGGCGTTCTTCCTGTACGGCATCGCCCTGGTCTATGGCGCCACCGGCTCGACCAGCCTGATCGCCATCAACACCTTCCTGGCCGACAACGTGCTCACCGACAACACGCTGCTGGTAGGGGGCTTTGCGCTCCTGCTGGTCGGCTTCGGCTTCAAGGTGGCCGCGGTGCCGTTCCACTCCTGGTCACCGGACGTCTACCAGGGGGCGCCCTCCCCAGCTGTGGTCTATATGGCCTCGGGTGTGAAGGCGGCAGGGTTTGCCGGTCTCCTGCGGGTGTTCGTCGTCGCCTTCGGCACGCAGCGGGTCGACTGGCAGCCGATCGTCTATGTGATCGCGGTGGCCACGCTGGTCGTCGGCACCGTCCTCGCCGTGGTACAAGACGACGTGAAGCGGATGATGGCCTACTCGTCCATCTCCCATGCCGGGTTCATCCTCGTCGGCGTGCAGGCCGCCACGCAGCGGGGCACGGCCGCCGCCCTGTTCTACCTGGCCGCCTACACATTCATGATCGGCGGGACGTTCGGGGTCATCACACTGGTGGGCGGCCGGGGCGACGAACGGCACTCGCTGCGCGACTACCGCGGTCTGGGCAAGCAGAAGCCGCTGTTGGCGCTGGCCCTGACGATCTTGCTCCTGGCTCAGACCGGCGTGCCGCTCACGTCGGGCTTCTTCGCCAAATTCGGCGTCATCGTGGCCGCGGTCGATGCGCACTCCTACTGGTTGGCCCTCGTCGCCATGGTCTCGGCCGTGGTGGCTGCCTTCGTCTACCTGCGCATCATCGTGGCGATGTACATGAGCGGGGAGCAGAGCGAGGCCCACGGGATTGACGAAGAGGCCGACACCATCGTCGAGCCCTCGGCTCGTCTGGCAGCCATCCGGGTGCCGGCCACCGCCACCGTGGCGCTCGCCCTGTCGGTGGGGGTGACGATTGTGGTGGGCATCCTGCCCGGCCTGGTCCAGCATCCCTCCGCCGACGCTGTGCCGGCCCTGGTGCAGGCGCGCCGCTGAGGCGACTGGCCCGGCTCGCCGCCGACTGGCACTGCCAGGACATCCGTGCCCTTCGTAGAGGGCGACGGCATGCCTTGTCGTAGCGCGCTCGGAGTGCGAAGGTGGGCGGGTACGTACTCCCCACCACCGAGGCATGAAATGCCCAACCCGGTTCTGAACGAGAAGACGCTGCGCCAGGCTGCCGAGCGCGAAGAGGCGGCCGGCTGGGGCGCTTCCCGCCCGCTCGAGACAGCGCCGCGACCAGTCGACGACGGCCCCATCACCCCCTACCGCAGCAACCGCTTCACTGTGGCCGGCGCTGCCCGCGTCACGGCCATCCTGTTCGCCCTGCTGTTGGCCGGCGGTGTGTTCGGCTGGCTCAGCGTGGGCAGTCCGGCAGCCGACGGAGCCATCGCCTTCCCGGGCTGGGTGCTCCTGCCGGTGTTCGCCGCTTTCGGGGTCGCCATCCTCACGATCTTCAAGCCGCACCTGGCCCGCATCACGGCACCGATCTACGCCATCCTCGAAGGCGTGGCCCTCGGGGCCATCTCCCACGTGTACGAGAGCCACTGGAACGGCATCGTCATCGAGGCTGTGCTCGGCACGGTCGGTGTCTTCGGCGCCATGCTGCTGCTCTACTCCACCCGCATCATCCGGGTGACGGATCGCACCCGTCGCATGGTCATCGCGGCCACCTTCGGCATCGCCGTGATCTACCTGGTGGGAATCATCGCCTCCTGGTTCGGCTCCGGCCTGGCCTTCATCAACCAGCCAACCGGTCTGGGCATCGCGTTCTCGTTCATCGTGGTGGGTGTGGCGGCCTTCAACCTCGCCCTCGACTTCGACGTCATCGAGCGGGCCCAGCGGTCCGCGGCTCCACGCGACCTCGAGTGGTTCGCAGCATTCGGGCTGATGATCACGGTCGTCTGGCTCTACCTCGAGATCCTCCGCCTGCTGTCGAAGCTCAACCGACGTTGATCCACGCATCGCTGGGGCCGGCCGCCGAGGTGCTGGGGCCGGCCGCAACGCGTCCCTGACCGGCCGCTCCCAGCAGCAACTAACCTGACCGGCCAATGGGGGAGCAGGGCGCGGCTCAGTCGGCGGCCCGTCGGCCGTCGCCGATGGGCGCTCGCCTGGCCCGCAAGGAAGATGCCCGGCTGCTGACCGGCAGGGGCCGCTACGTCAGCGACATCACCCTGCCGGGACTGCTACACGTCGCCTTCGTGCGAAGTCCGGTGGCCCACGCGGTGATCGGACGCATCGACGCCGAGGCCGCCCGGGCATCACCCGGTGTGATCGCGGTGGTGACCGGCGACGATCCGGTGGTGAGGCGGCACCACCTGCGGGCCCGCTCCGAGCTCCCGGGCTATGTGCCTACCGAACAGCCCGTGCTGGCCTGGCCCAAGGTGCGCCATGTCGGCGAAGCGGTCGCTGCCATCGTGGCCACCGACCGCTATGTGGCCGAGGATGCGGCCGAAGTGGTTGAGGTCGACTGGCAGCCGCTCCACGCAGTGGTCGACCCGGTGGTGGCCTTCGGCTGCCCCAACGGGCAGCCGGTGCACGACGAGGCACCCGACAACCTGCTCCTGCGTCGGCGATTCGACGCCGGCGACGGCGCATCGGTGCTGGCTGAGGCCGATGTCGTGGTGCACCGCCGATTCCGCACCAATCGGCAGGCAGCTGCGCCGCTCGAAGGCCGCGGCGGGGTGGCCTCCTGGGACGGTGCCGCCCGTGAGCTGACACTGTGGTCCGGTACGCAGGTGCCCCACCTGGTCCGCCACGGCCTGGCCGAGATCATCGGCATCCCCGAAGGATCCATCCGCGTGGTGGCTCCCGATGTGGGCGGGGGGTTCGGCGCCAAAGCGGTGCTCTATCCCGAGGACGTGATGCTCTGTCTGCTGGCCATGCGCCTCGGACGTCCGGTCCGCTGGGTCGAGGACCGCATTGAGGGCCTGATGGCCTCGACCCACGCCCGCGACCACCACTACGAGGTCGTGGCCGGCTTCGACACGGGGGGGCGCCTCTTGGCGCTGGACGCGCGAATCCTCTGCAACGTGGGTGCGTATTCGGTCTTTCCCTGGACCGCCGGGCTGGAGCCACTCATGGCTGGCGGTCTTCTGAGCGGCCCCTATCGTCTCGAGCATTACCGATGCGAGGTCCTGGGAGTCACCACCAACACCGCCCCGGCCGGTCCGTACCGAGGGGTGGCCCGCCCGGCCACGACGTTCGTGATGGAGCGTGTGCTCGACCTGGGCGCGGCCGCTGCCGGCATCGACCCGGTAGAGATCCGTCGGCGAAACCTCATCGGTCCCGACGACCTGCCCTACACCTCGGTTACCCGCCTGGTGCACGATGCCTCCTATCCGGCCTGCCTCGAGCAGGTGGTCGAGCGCATCGACTACGCCGGCTTCCGGGCGGCTCAAACCAGGGCCCGGCAGGCGGGGAGGCGGCTGGGCATCGGCTTCGCCTGTTACAACGAGCTCACCGGCTTGGGGCAGGCGGCCTCGGCCGGGCCCCGTATGCCGTTCCGCACCGGCCTCGAGGGTTGCACGGTGAGGATGGATCCCTCGGGTGCCGTAGCCGTGCTGGCCGGTGTCACCTCGCAGGGCCAAGGCCTGGAAACCACGTTGGCCCAGGTCGTGGCGGCCGAACTCGGTGTGCCGTTCGCCTCGGTGAGCGTCCGCTTTGGCGACACCGACCAGAGCGCGTTCGGCTTCGGGGCCTTCTCGTCCCGACAGGGCATCATCGGCTCGGGTGCCGCCATCCTGGCTTCCCGTGCCGTGCGCGAGAAGCTGCTGACGATCGCCTGTCATCTGCTCGAGGCGTCGGTGGACGACCTCGACGTGGTCGATGGGCACGTGGTGGCGCGCGATGCCCCGACGCGCTCGATCGCAGTTCCCGAGCTGGCGACCGTGGCCTACCTCGAGGCGCATCGCATGCCGCCGGGGGTCGAGCCCGGCCTCGAGGCCACCCGCTTCTACGACCCGGTGCGGGGCACGTTCGCGGCTGGCGCCCAGGCGGCCGTTGTCGAGGTAGATCCTGAGACTGCCGAGCTGCGCATCCTTCGGTTCGTCTGTGTGGAGGACGCCGGTCGGATGATCAATCCGATGATCGTGGAGGGCCAGGTGGAGGGCGCCATCGCCCAGGGCATCGGCGGAGCGTTGTACGAGCACCTGATCTACAACGAGGACGGCCAGCTGGTGACGGCCTCGCTGCTCGACTACCTGCTGCCGACAACGATGGAGATCCCCGCTCTCGAGCTGGGCCATGTGTCCGTCCCGGCAGACAACCTGGCCAAGGCGAGGGGTGTGGGTGAGGGCGGCACGCTGGGGCCGGCAGCCGCCCTGGCCAATGCGGCCTCTGATGCGCTCGGCATCGAGGTCAACGACCTGCCGATCACGTCCAGTCGGCTATGGGAGGCGCTGCGATGATCCGCGAGAAACGGCCGGCGCGCTTCGAGGCCCGGTGACCCGCTGGTGAAGCCGCCGCCATTCACATATCACCGCCCCGGCTCCGTCGACCAGACGCTCCACCTGCTCGGCACCCTGGGCCCGGACGCCAAGGTGCTGGCCGGCGGACAGAGCCTGATGCCCTTGCTCAACCTGCGCCTGGCCCGGCCGGCGCACGTGGTCGACATCAACGGCCTGCACGACGAGCTCGGTCGGATCGAGCTCGTGGGCGAGCACTTGCACATCGGGCCCTTGGTGCGCCAGGAACGACTGCGGACCGACCCGGTGGTGACGAACCACGCTCCTCTGGTGGCCGAGGCCGTCCGCTGGATCGGCCACCGCGCCATTCGGGCGCGAGGCACGCTCGGGGGCAGCCTGGCGCATGCCGATCCCGCCGCCGAGTTGCCGTTGGTGGCGGTCGCGATCGACTCGGACATCGTTGTACGGGGCGTGGGCAGCGAGCGCACGATCCGCGCCCAGGACTTCTTCGAGGGCCACTTCTCCACGGCGCTCGGGGATGACGAACTGCTCGTCGAGTGGCGTCTCCCGACGCTCGGCGAGAGACGCTGGGGCTTCGCCGAATTGGCGCGCCGGCGAGGTGACTTCGCGTTGGTGCTGGTGGCGGCGGTGCTCGCCCTCGACGACGACGGCGTGGTGAGCTCGTGCCGGATCGCCGCTGGTGCGATCTCCTCCATTCCAGCGCTCCTCGACGAGGCCGGCTTCGTGCTGGTTGGTCGGCGGCCGGATCGTGCCTCGGTGGCCGACACCGCCCGGGCTGCGGCTGCCGCCTGTCGCCCATCTTCCGACGTCCATGCGTCGGCGGACTATCGCAAGGCCATGGTGGAGGTGCTCGTCCGCCGTGCGCTGGCCGAGGCGTTGACCCGCGGTCCGGCACCGGCACAGGAACCTGCGAGCGCCCACACCATGGTGAGCGCGCCCTCACCGAGCGCGCCCTCACCGAGCGCGCCCTCGCCGCGGGCCCGAGCTGCCCCGGCACCCTCGCTCCAGGTCGATGGTGGAGCTCACTCCGGGGAGGAGCCGCGCCGACCTCCCGAACTGCTCGACGTGAACGGCCCGGTCATCGTCTCACTGCGGGTCAACGGGCAACCGGCGGCCATCGCCGTTCCCGCCCGGCGCACGCTCGCCGACGCCGTGCGGGATGAATTGGGCCTGACCGGCACGCATTTGGGCTGCGAGCACGGTGTCTGCGGCGCTTGCACCGTGCTGCTCGACGATCGTCCGGTCCGATCGTGCCTCATGTTGGCCGTTCAAGCCGAAGGCCGGGAGATCACGACGATCGAGGGAGTGGCCCCCGCCGCAGGTCGGCTGCATCCGGTGCAGGAAGCATTCCGGACCCATCACGGCCTGCAGTGCGGATTCTGCACGCCCGCGATGGTGCTGGCCACCGTCGATCTCCTGGCGCGCATCCCTCATCCGTCACCCGGCGAGGTCCGGGAAGAGCTGTCGGGCAACATCTGCCGCTGCACCGGCTACATGAAGGTGGTCGAGTCGGTCCTCGCCGCCGGCCGAGCCCTCGAAGGCCGGCCGCCGCGGCCCACGCCCGAGCAGCGGTCGGGTCGAACGGGCGCGTGACAACCGGGGCATGCAAGGATCGCACGCACAGGATCCAGCCACCGCCGGCCGCATCACAGCGACACCGACCGCACGACAGAGGGGGATGCATGGGCATCGACCGGTTCCTCGTCGAGGAAAGCCACATCATGATGTTCGCCCGGGCCGTGGGGGACGCGAACCCCATCTACCACGACCCGGATCATGCCAAGGGAACCGAGGTGGGCCACATCATCGCCCCGCCCACCTTCGCCCAGGCCTCGGCCCAGTTCGACCCGGACTACTTCCTCCGGCCCAAGGTCGGCCAGCCGTGGTTCGGCTCCGGCAAGGAGCCGACCGGCATCAAGCGGGAGAAGAAGGAGGGCGAGGGCTCGGGAGCGGCCGCCGGCGGCCTCCACGCCGAGCAGCATTTCGAGTACCACCGTCACCTCAAGCCCGGCGACGTGCTGCGCGCCGTGGTGAAGCCCGGTGAGACCTATGAGAAGTCCGGCAAGCGGGGCGGCAAGCTCATCTTCGCCGAGACCATCACCGAGTACTACGACCAGAACGGCGAGCTGGTGGTCACGGCCAAGGGCGTCGGCGTCCGCACCGAGAAGGTCATCGAGCAGGGCTGACGAGGAGAAACGGACAGATGGCTCTCAATTCCAGCAAGCTCAACGTCGGCGACAAGCACTCCGAGGTGGTCGTTCAGGACCTCAAGCGCACGCAGATCGTGATGTATGCGGGCGCCTCGGGCGACTACAACCCCGTCCACACCGACGAGGTGTTCACGACGAAGGTGGCCGGCTACCCCTCGGTGTTCGCCCACGGCATGTTGTCCATGGGGCTCACCGGCACGATGCTCACCAACTACGTGGGCGACGGACGGCTGACCAAGTACGGTGTCCGCTTCACCTCGCAGGTGTGGCCGGGCGACACGCTGACCGCCACGGCGGAAGTCGAGGCGCTGCGTGAGGAGGGCGGACAGAAGGTCGTCGACCTGAAGGTCACCACCACCAATCAGGACGGCGTCACCGTGGTGTCGGGGTACGCCACGGCCCGGGTCGACTGAGTAGACGGGCGGATAGGGCCTCCCGACGCCTCCGTGCCCCATCAAAACTGGGTTCTCGTCGCTCGGCCCTCTCCGCTGTGGACACGGGCGGATAGGGCCTCCCGACGCCTCGGTGCCCCATCAAAACTTGGTTCTCGTCGCTCGGCCCTCTCCGCTTGAAACCGCGGCTCGGCACGACCAGCAGTCGATCGCGGGCGCCGGCGACCACCGGCGCCCGTTGCGCATCCGGCGCAGACCGGCGCAGCCGGATTCCGCTACCTACGCGACCTGCTGGGTCGGATGCACCATTGGCACCCGCCCAGTCTTGGCCCCCCGCTCGTGGCCAAACTACTCTCCTCTTACGTGTCGGACTTCGTGCGCCAGTACCTCTCGGTCGGCGTCTACGCCTTGTTGGCAGTCGGATTGGTGTCCGCCCTCCTGGGTCTGGGCAGCCTCTTGCGGCCAACCAAGCCGTCGCCCCAGAAGTACTTCGCCTACGAATCCGGTGTCGATCCTGTCGGCACCGGCTGGTCTCAGAGCCAGATCCGCTACTACTTGTTCGCGCTTCTCTTCGTCATGTTCGACGTGGAGGCGGTCTTCATCTTTCCGTGGGCAACCCGTCTGGAGGCTTACGGCGCCTTCGGACTGATCGAGATGCTCATCTTCATCTTCATCCTTCTGTTGGGCCTGGTCTATGCCTGGAGAAAGGGAGTACTTCGATGGGTCTAGTCGAGAGCGGCAAGCTGCCGAAGTCGCTCACGGCGCTGCTCAACACCAGTCGCAAGTACTCGCTGTGGGTGTACCAGTGGGGCCTGGCCTGCTGCGCCATCGAGATGGGAGCCGCCTTTGCGTCTCCCCGTTATGACGTGATGCGCCTCGGCGTCATCCCGCTCCCCGCCAGCCCGCGCCAGGCCGACCTCCTCTGCGTCT
>JAXDQG010000302.1:0-6764 GCA_034667945.1 Acidimicrobiia bacterium
CCCGCCCCATCGACCCACCCACCGACCTCGCCGTCATCACCCACCTCATCACCCGACTCCCACCCCACCCCAACAACGCCGACCTCTTCACCTACCTCGGGCTGGCTGCGACGGGGTGAGCAGCGCCTACTGCTGTCCGGTCGACGCCCATGATTGGGCGCTCTCCAAGCGGTCCTGCATGCGGCGCATACCCCGCAGCCAGCGCTCGAGGTCGCCGGTCTTTCGCTCCATCCACTCCTGGGCGATGGGGTCGGTGAGGATGAGGAAGCGCTCCTCGGCGAAGGCGTCGGTCACCTGCGCGGCTACTTCCTCGGCGGTGCGGATCGGCCCGGCCGCCTGCTTGGCGAACTCGGAGTCGACGTTGAGCATGGGCGTCGCGACCCCCAGCGGAGCCAGCAGGAACACCCGGATGCCCTTGCCGTGATAGGTGATCGCCAGCCATTCGGCGAGTCCCACGACAGCGTGCTTGGTGGCCGCATACGCGGCCGCGCCGTGGCTGGTCAAGATGCCCGCCATCGACGCCGTGTGCTGGATGTACCCCTCACCGCGCTCGATCATCGCCGGCAGCGCGGCGCGCACCGCATGCACGTGCGACATCACGTTCACCCGCCACTGCAAATCCCAGGTGTCGACAGAACCACGCAAGAAGTCAGCGTCGTTGGCGACTCCGGCGTTGTTGCAAAGAACGTCGATCCGGCCGAACTGCGACTGCGCTTGTCGAATCATCTCGGTGACCTGGTCCTCCGCACCGAGGTCGCAGGGGATTGCCAAGCCACCCACCACGTTGGCGACCTCGGCCGCGCCCTCGGCGTTGCGGTCCACCACCGCGATACCGGCTGCACCGTCCGCGGCGAACTGCTGGCACAGCGCCCTGCCGATGCCGGACGCCCCGCCGGTCACCACGCAGAATTTGCCCGTCACCCGCATGGCACTCCCCTTCCATCGATAGTGACCTCATCGAAGTCCATCCCTCCCGCGGCCCGCCAACCGGCAGCTCGCGGCCCCACACCACCCAACTCGCGTGCCCAACCCGGCGAGCGCGGTCCAACAAGACCAGCACTAACGTCCGGCCACATGGATCCAGAGCGGGCTCAATGGCTGGCCCTCACCACCGAGGATGCAGTGGAGCCCGAACTTCCCATCTGCGATCCGCACCACCACCTCTGGGACCAGCCCGCCGACCGTTACCTGTTGGAGGAGCTGCGCGCCGACACTGGCGCCGGTCACAACGTCCAGCGCACCGTCTTCATCGAGTGCGGCGCCTTCTACCGAGCCGACGGCCCGGTGGAGCTGCGCCCCGTCGGCGAAACCGACTACGTCGCCGCTTTGGCCGAGAACGCAAGCACCCAGAAAGTCACGCCCCACGACCTGATCCAGGGCATCGTGGCCTTCGTCGACCTCCGTCTCGGGCGCCAGGCCGAAGCCGTCCTCGAGGCCCACCGCGCGGCCGGACGCAACCGGTTCCGAGGTATCCGCCACGCGGTGGCCTGGGACGCCAGCGACCAGGTGCGCAACCACCGCACGGACCCGCCCCCCAGCCTGTTACGAGACGAGCGCTTCATCGAGGGCGTCCGACTTCTCGGAGAGCTCGGCCTCACCTACGACGTGTGGCTCTACCACCCGCAGCTCCCCGAAGTCGTCGAGCTGGCCATGGCCGCCCCCGGCACAACCGTCATCGTCGACCACCTCGGCGGACCGTTGGGTGTCGGCCCCTACGCACAACGCCACGACCAGGTCCTGGACGAGTGCCGCACCCAGCTCGCCCGCCTAGCGGAGCTTCCCAACGTCGTGCTCAAGCTGGGCGGCATCGGCATGACGATCTTCGGCCAACGCTGGCACCGCCGCGAAATACCCCCATCCTCCAGCGAACTGGCGGACTTCTGGGGCCCACACGTCCGCTGGTGCATCGAGCAGTTCGGCCCGTCGCGCTGCATGTTCGAGAGCAACTTCCCGCCCGACAGGGCGTCTTGCTCCTACGTCGTCCTGTGGAACGCCTTCAAGCGCCTCTCTGCCGGCTACGACCCGGCAGACCGCGCCCAGCTGCTGCATGACACTGCCGCCCAGGTCTACCGCCTGGGAGCCGATCAGAAATACGGCGCGTCCGCCGGCAGACCCAAGAGCACCCGCCCCGCTGCCTCCACGTGAATGGGCAGGCCGGCCGCGTGTTGATACGCCGTGTGCACGTCGCGAAAGCGCCGTTCCACGCCGGCCCGCCTGAACACTCCCCCGGTGCCGGCAGCCCGTTGCAACAGATCGACAGCCCGCACTCCCTCGCCCATGGCGTGGGTGATGGCCAGGCGGGCGCGCGCGATGATCAAGTCCAGCTCGCGCCCGGCCACATCCCCCGCAACCGCCTCCCACGCCTCACCGACGGCGGACACCACGAACGCGCGGGCCGCCCCCACAATCGCCTCAGCCTGGGCCATTGCCGCCTGGACGTTGTTGCGCTGCGCCAATGGCACCGGGGAGTTGGTGCTCCGCTCCGAAGACAGCTCGGCAAAGTCATCCAGCGCTCCACGCGCCAGGCCCAGGGCCACGCCCGCGGTGGGTGACCAGGTGGCGATCATCGCCATGCGGGGATGGAACAGCCGGCCGGGCTGGGCCAGCGCATAACGTTGTGAGGCCACCCTGTGGGCGGGCACGAAGGCCTCGTCCACCACGAAGTCATGGCTGCCGGTCGCCCGCATGCCCAGCGTGGACCAGGTGTACTCCACCCGTCCCGCCCGGACCGGCATGATCACCGCCCGCGCCTTGGGCGCTCCGGCCCGGTTGACGCTGTCCTGGATGATGCAGGTGCCGATGTACCAGTGGCTGTGCAGCACGTTGCTGGCGAAGTCCCAATGACCCTGCACCCGGAAGCCGCCTTCCACCGGCGCAGCCGTGCCCAGCGGCCGGGCGGAGCCCGATAGACGAAGGCGCGGCACCGGCCCGACGACCTCGGCCAGAGCCTCGGGTGACAGCCAACCGAGGTAGCTGGAAATGGCGCTCGAGATCGATACGCACCAGCCCACCGAGCCGTCGGCTCGGGCCAGATGCTCCGTGACCTGGAATGTGCTCAGCGGGTCGGCCTGGGGACCACCGGCATGGCGGGGCAGGTACATCTGGAACAGGCCGGCCTCGGTGATGGCGTCGACCAGATCCGCCGGGAGCTGACCGGCCTCTTCGATCTCATCGGCTCGCTGGCGAACCTGTGCGCCGATCCGACGCGCCGCGTCAACCACGTCCCATTCGGATGACTCCAACAGCGCGACGTCCGAAGCGGCCACGGACACCTCCCCTCGACCGGCGCAGCTTAAGTTCCCCGCCGCCTTCACGGCTCGCCGGCCTCGCGGCCGAACTACGGTCACGTGCCATGACCAGCATCGATCAGCAGGCCGTCCGGCAACTCGTCGACCGCTGCCGGCGTGAGGTGGACGAGGGCTTGCTTCCCTCTGTGCAGGTGGCGCTGGCGTTCGAGGGCGAGATCGTGGCCTGCGAGATCTTCGGTGACGCCACCGCGGACACGCAGTACTGCCTCTACTCGGCAACCAAGGCCATCGTGGCCAGCGCCATGTGGGTGCTCATCGGCGATGGGCTGCTCGACGTCTCCTGTCGGGTGGCCGACTACCTCCCCGAATTCGCAGCCAACGGCAAGCAGGACGTCACCGTCGAGCAGGTCATGCTGCACACCTCGGGCTTTCCCTACGCCCCGCTGGGCCCGGGCACCTGGGTCGACCGCGACAGCCGCCTGAAGCGCATGGCGGACTGGACGCTGTCCTGGGAGCCCGGGACCCGCTACGAGTACCACGCCACCTCGGCCCATTGGGTCATGGCCGAGCTGATCCATCGCATCACCGGGATCGACCACCGCGACTTCATCGAGCAGCGGGTCAGCGGCCCGGCTGGGCTCCCGAGACTCGTCGGGATTCCGCGAGATCAGCAGGCCAACTGCGCGGTTGCCCACCTGGTGGGCGATTCGGCCACGCCCGAAGAGATCCAGGCGACCTTCGGCGTCCCGAAGCTGCCCGGGCGGGAGTTCATCGAAGAGCTGGTCCTGTGGTTCAACGACCCCGAAGCCCGAGAGGTCGGTGTACCGGGTGCCGGCGGCTTTGGCCGCGCCACCGATCTGGCCCTCTTCTACCAGGAGTTGTTGCACAACTCGCACGACATCTGGCGCAAGGATGTGCTCGCCGACGCCACCAGTCGGGTGCGGAACCGCCTGCCGGACCCCGCAAAGATCCCGGCCAACCGCTCCCTCGGCCTGCTGTTGGCCGGCGACGACGGGTATTCCCATGCCCGGGGACTCGGCCGCACCGTGTCCCCGGGGGCTTTTGGCCACAACGGCGCTGGGGGTCAGCTCGCCTGGGCCGATCCGGCGACCGGGCTCTCGCTGGGCTACACGACCAACGGCTACGACCGGCACGAGGTACGCCAGCCGAAGCGGGGCACGGCGATCGGCTCCTTGGCCGGCCGCTGCACGACGACCTGAGCGGCCAGCACCCCAGCGGAGAGGGCCGAGCGACGGGCACCCAGTTTCGATGGGGCACGGAGGCGTCGGGAGGCCCTATCCGCCCGTGTCTTCAGTCCGCTGGGCCGGCACCGATAGACAGCCAGCCCAGCGAAGGCAACGGCAACAGCCACTCACTGCCGTCATCGGCCACCAGCTCGATGTGAGAGCCGGGCGTGACGGCCAGGACCCGACCTTGTACGGGTTCGATGTCCGGCCCGCCGACCTCGACCTGCTCCGCCCGGTCGGCGACGGACTGCAGTAGCTCTTGCAGCGTCGCGGGCGGCTCGACGCGGGCGGCGGCGGCATGCACGCCGGACATGCCGGCGCGAATCGACGTCACGCGGGCGAGGACCACCAGGGTCGGGCCTACCTGCACCAGCTCGGCCGAGACCCCCGCCGGGCGCCCCTGCCAGACCGTCTCACCGACCGCGATCCGAACGGTCCGGCCCTCCCGGACCCAGGCGCCCAAGGCTTCGGCCAGCGTGCGCTCAGCACTGCCCTGCAGGTCGGCCGGGACACGCGTCACCGGACGCACCTCTCGGACGGGCTTGCCCTCGTCGCCGCCCGACTGACCTCGCCACCGATCTCCCACCCCGCCAGTGTGGCGCTCAGACACTTCCCAACCCTGGAAAATACGACGGATCGCCCCGCCGATCTCCCGCCGTGAGGGGCAGGGCGACCGACGGAGCGATCAGTAGTGGGAGGAACGTGCTGGTCAGCGGTGGATCAGCGACCGTTCTCAACGCTGGTCACGTTGAACGAGGCGTCGAGTTTCACCGTCACATGGCTGCCATCGGCCTTGGTCATGTGGGCCTCGTAGGTAGCGCCTTCGGCGTCGTTCTCGACCCGCTCGATGGTGCCGCCGGGCACGGCAGCCAGGGCCGCCGCCTTCACCTTTTCGGCGGTGTCACCGGTGAGGAGCTCTTCCTTGACGCCGTTGTGTCCGACGTGGCCGCCCTTCGACGGATCAAACGCACCGCGAGGACCATCGTTGTCCGTGTCGGGCGCCGCGGGGGTGGCGGCCGAGGGGTTGGTGGTGGAGTTGTCCGCCGACGAGGAGCTCGTGCTGGGGGCCGTGGTGGTGGAGGCATCCTGGGCGCTGGCCGTTCCGGTGAGGGCGTAGGCGCCAGCCGCACCGGAACCGACCAGGCCGACTCCGAGGGCGATACCGGCCAGCTTCTTGCGAACAGAGAGCATCAGCGATTCCTGACTTCTTGGGGTTCGTCCCGGTGACTCCGGGTTGCGGGCCAATCTGCGCCCGAAGCCTCAAGCGATCCTCGGCCGATCCTCAGAGGTTGCTCAGAAACCGGCGGCGCCCGCAGCGCAGGGCATGCGGGGAGCAGCCCCGGCACGTCGTTTGCGCGCTGCGCCGGCCGTCGTACACACTCTCCGCAATACACGCCCACTACACGTGTTGTTGCTGGGGCAGGCGAATGGTTGCTGTGGGGGTGCGGGGAGGATGGCGCCCTCGGCAGGATTCGAACCTGCGGCCAGAGGATTAGAAGTCCCCTGCTCTGTCCCCTGAGCTACGAGGGCTGGGTTGGTACGCGTGAACCGGCTTGGGCGGCCGCCTGTCGGCACCCTATGCTAAGGCGTTCCTGGTGGCCGTAGCTCAGCCCGGTTAGAGCGTCAGGTTGTGGCCCTGAAGGTCGGGGGTTCAAGTCCCCTCGGTCACCCTAGGTTCGGCTACATTGCCCGGGCCGCCGCGCGCCTCTAGCTCAATGGCAGAGCAACGGACTCTTAATCCGCAGGTTCTGGGTTCGAATCCCAGGGGGCGCACCCTTCCGACCAGGACAAGCTTCCCTCATTTGGGCCGTTTGGTCACAGAGTGGTCACAGCGCCCCGTCGATGGCCGCAGCCAGGGACGCCGCAGCCTCCCGGTCGTGGGCGGCAGGACGTGGGTGTAGAGCCCGAGCGTGACGCTCACGTGGGCGTGGCCGAGGCGCTGTTGCACCACCCGAGGGTTCACGCCCCGGGCGATCAGATGGGTGGCGACCGAGTGCCGCAACCCGTGCACGCCGATCGACGGCAGCCCCGCTCCAGCCGCCAGCTCGCCGAAGCGCCGGGTGACCATCTGGGGCCACAGGCCACGGCCGTCGGGATGGGTGAACACCAGACCCGTGTTGGCCCAGCCGGCGCCCATCCGCAGCCGCTCGGCCGCCTGGGTGGACCGCCACGACCGGAGCTGCCCGATCGTCGTCGGGTCGAGAGCGACCGTGCGAGCGCCGGCGCCGGTCTTCGGGGCACCCTCGACGACTGACCCGCCAGCGATGGT
>JAXDQG010000303.1:0-3541 GCA_034667945.1 Acidimicrobiia bacterium
GACCACGCCTAGCTCGTGCTCGAGCCCGACCACGCAGCCCTTTTCTTTCGGGCCAGCGACCTCGACCTCAGGCCGAGCATCTGCGCCGGCGGCGAGGCGGGGGTCGTAGGGTGGGTAGGGATCGAGCCTCATTGGCCAAACCACCTGTACGGCACCTTCTCTCACTGTCGATGCTGCCGCCGGCGTTGCCCGCCGCTTCACCGGCTCTACCCGGCGATGTGGTCGGCCTAACCCTCTGGCGTCGACCGGCGTCTTACCTGCTCTGCAGGGGTACAGCGTCTTTCAGCGGAGGTCAACGTCCAGGTACGAGTTCGCGTAAGGCATCGTTGAAGGCCCGTTCATCTGCCAACACAGCGGCGAAACGCTCGATGTCGCGCGGGCTCACCGGAGGGACCGGCAACTCGCCCGGCGGCTCGCTGGGCGCGCCCTCGAGGGCGAGCTCCACACCGCACGACACGAGCTGCTCGACGACCTCGGCCGTGCAATCGCGAGTGACGAAGCAGTGGCAGCGCGGGCATTCGAAGCGGTAGCTGCAGTCGCCCGCGGGCAGTTCGACATGGGCGCTGAGCTGGCGCACCGGCAGATACAGCTCACCGCAATCGAAGCACGTCGTCCGAATCCACGCCATCGTCTTCCGCTCCGGTACCTCGAGATCGTGCGGACCGCTGGTGAACGAAGCGCTGTCTTCAGACCGACAGCGTCCGTTCCCCGGAGGTACCCGCTCACATTCGCCGCCAACCAGCCTGTTGGTGCCGCCTTGATCCGCCGTGAGCAGTCACCGTAGCCGAGATTGTTACGACCACGCTACGAACGCTCGTATCCCGGGTCCGAGCGACCCATCTGCCCACTCGGCGGTGCCCCTATGGAGCTTCGGGCTGCACGCGTCCGCTCAGCGAAACGTGTGGCGGCAAAGCGCGAAACGTGTGGGGGCAAAGTCAGTGGGGTACGGACCGGCATGGCCCGAACCGAGCATCGCCAAGAAACGACCGAGGCTCCGGAGCATGCTCAAGCGGTGGGCGTCTTTCGCCCATCCACGCCCGACGATGGTCGGGCGATCCCCGCGCCCGACCACCAGCAGGAGATCCGCCACCTGGGACGGGATGCCGCTCGACGCGCCCTGCTGGGCGCGCTGGTCATGGGCGTCGCCGTTGCAGTCCTGGTGGGCGTGATCGTCGCCGTAACCGCCAATCCAGGCGCGCCCATCGCAGTCGGCGTGGCCGTTGCCGCGGGTGCGTTCGCCGCCGCCCTCGGTGGCCTATGGGGTTCGTTCTCGCGCCTCGGCACTACCGACGACTGGCGCAAGGCGGTGACCGATCACGATCCGCCTCCGCGAGTGGTCGACGAGCAGACCGGCAGGCCGACCGCTGAGCCGGCCGAGGCGAGGCCCCTCGAGGACAAGGGCGCGGCCGAGATCCACGTGGTCGGGAGGCCGTCCGGCACAAACCGGCCGGGCCGCCCGCAGAGCTGACACATAGAGCTCACACCCAAGAGCTGACGAGAAGGGCATCGGGGCCGATCGGCGGCACCGATTTGCCGCGTTGGGCGCCATCTTCCCGACCCGTGCGTCAGGCTCGATGGTCGTCGGGGCCCATGATGGCGACAGTGCCGGGAGGCAGCTGCAGGCCATCGGGCCCCAGCACGACCGGGTGGTCGGGATACGTGCCCAGAATCCGGCGCGCACTGGGCGGGCGGGCGATGAGCTGCGCGTGGCCGGCCAGGTTCACAGCAATGGCGAACCCACCCCGCTCTACGACCAACCAGCGACGTTGGACGTCGAAACGAACGCGGGTGTCGTCCGGCCCGGCCGCGGTGAGCTCTGGGTGTTCGCCTCTCAGGCGGAGCAGCCGCCGATACCAGCTCAGGAGTTCGCTGTGCGGTGGCTGCAGCCGGCTGTCCCAATCCAGCACCGAGGCGGCGAACTCGGCCCGACGGCCCTGGCGCACGGCCTCGGCCAGCTCAGGATCGTCGTGGTCGGTGACGTACAGGAACGGGCTGGTCGAGCCCCATTCCTCGCCCTGGAAGAGCATGGGCACGAACGGCGCGGTCAGCACCAAGGCCGCGATGGCGCCCAGCGCCTCCGGCTCGACCAGCTGCGACAGGCGCTCACCTCGGGCGCGGTTGCCGATCTGGTCGTGGTTCTGCGAGTAACCGAGGAATCGGTTGCGCCGCAGGTTGCCCACCGGCCGGCCATGCGTACGGCCGCGTGAGCCGTCGTACCGTCCGTCGTGGACGTAGACCCGCTCGAGTGCCCGGGCCAGATCCGCCATCCCCTCGTAGGCCGCGTAGTACCCGTCCCGTTCGCCGGTGAACAAGACGTGCAGTGCGTGGTGGAAGTCGTCGCTCCAGCTGGCGTCGAGCCCGTAACCCCCGGCTTCGACCGGGCGGACGAGCCGGGGATCGTTGAGATCGCTCTCGGCGATGACCCAAACCTGTCGTCCCAGGCGATCGCCCTGGTTGTGCACCTCACCGGCCAACTGCTCGAGGAAGTGGATGGCCGAGCGATCGGCGAAGGCGTGGACGGCGTCGAGGCGGAGCCCGTCGAGGTGGTAATCGCGGATCCAGCCGACAGCGTTGTCGCAGAAGTACCGGCGCACCTCGTCGCTGCCCCGATCATCGAGGTTGACGGCGTCGCCCCAGGGCGTTCGGTAGCGGTCGGTGAAGTAGGGCCCGAACCGGGCGAGGTGGTTCCCTGAAGGACCGAGGTGGTTGTAGACCACGTCGAGGACCACCGCCAGGCCCCGGGCGTGTGCCGCGTCGACCAGTCGCTTCAGCCCTTCGGGCCCGCCGTAGCCGTGATGGGGGGCGTACAGCAGCACCCCGTCGTAACCCCAGCCCCGCCGTCCGGGGAACTCGGCCACGGGCAGCAGCTCGATGGCGTTGACGCCAAGGTCGACGAGGTGGTCGAGCCGCGAGATGACACCGTCGAAGGTTCCCTCGGGACTGAAGGTGCCGACGTGAAGCTCGTAGAGCACCGCCGACGCGAGCGGGAAGCCGTGCCATGACTGGTCGGTCCAGGCGAAGGCGGAGTGGTCCACGGTGTGCGAGGAACCCCGAATGCCGTCGGGCTGCCAGGGCGAGCGGGGATCGGGCAACCGCTCGCCGTCCACGACGAACCAGTAGGAGCCATGGTGGTTCTGCGCGGGCCGCCACCAGCCGTCAGAGCCCCGCTCGAGAGGGATCTCCTCACCGTCGACTTCCAGGCAGACCCTCTCCAGGGCGGGGGCCCACACAGCGGGCCGGTTCACGGACTCTCCTCTCGTTCGAGCAGGGCAACGGGAAAGCGGCGCAGCAGGGAGTCGGCCACAACCGACCCGCCGGAGGTGACCTCGCCGGTGAGCTGGTTTCGCCAGCGCACGGCCGGCAATTCGATGGCCGTGTCGCCCCATCCGCCTCGGTCTGCCAGCCGCAGCGGCAAGCGCGGCACGACCACGGCCACGGCGTCGCCTCTGGTGAACGCCACGGCATGATCGGCGGCAGGGCCGGTGACGGGCAGCGGGCGGGGCGCTCCGTCCGCTCCCGGGAGAAATGCCTCTGGCCGGCG
>JAXDQG010000304.1:0-2702 GCA_034667945.1 Acidimicrobiia bacterium
AGATCTTGCGGCTCGATCACGTCCCGGTCGTTCGCTTTGGCGGTCGCCTCGCCCATGATGAACATGTCCCGCAGCTTGCTGGCGATGAAGTCGTCGAATCGCCTGAGGTCCGCCTTGTCCACGTCGAGACCGGCCGCCTCCCGAAAGAAGCGCTCGAACTTGGCCACAGCCATGACGTCCACGGTGGCGCCTCCTTGGTCGTTGCGGCACAGGCCTGCGCTCGGCCCGGCTGCGCTTGCTGCGTTGCCGGCCCGGTCCTCCTCCATGCTCGGCCCCTGGTCGGTGGCTGCGCGCACGGTGGCCGGGCGGATCGGGACAAGTCGTTCCCCACAGAACGAGCCGCTATCCCCCATCTGGACGGCGGGGGTTGCCGGTGGCGGGCACGAGGAACCTAGATGTTGAGGACTAGCGTTCGTGACCCGCGGCCCTCACCGCCAGGTTCGGCTTCGAGGGGAGATGCTCCCGCTGTCTGAGACCGTCAACGACGCCATGACTGCCATGTACCACGCGCTCACGACTGGAAATATCAACTGGTTCAAGGAGCGCGTGCTGTACGGTCCGGCGAGCATCCACATCGGCACGGCGCCGGCTTATTGGATGACCTCCTCCCAGTTCCTGGTCGAATTGGTGCGCCAGTTCAACGAGATGAACGTGGAATGGCGGACAGGAGGGATGACTTTCCAAGAGGAGGGCGCCACCGCCTGGGCCGTCGACCGGCCAGTTGTCCGGTTCGATGATGGCTCGGAGATCGAGTGCCGGCTATCCGTGATCTTTTCGAGGGCGAGCGATCGGTGGCAAGTGGCCCACAGCCACCTTTCTATTGGTGCGGAGTGAGTCGGCCGAACTGATCGCACGGCGCTGCAGCGGCCGCTCTTTCGATGGGCCCTTAAGTGCAGAGGGCCGAGCGACGGGCACCCGGTTTTGGTAGGCACGTAGGCGTCGGGAGGCCCTATCCGCCCGTGTCCTTAGTCCGGAACGTTCACCATCTCGTTCAGCGAGGATTTCTCGTTCAGCGAGGATTTCTCGTTCAGCGAGGATTCGAGCAATGGTGCGGCGATCTGACGGGCGAGCATCGCCACTTGGCGGCCATTGTCACGCTGTGCGCCGGTGAAAGCCCCATCGACCAGAAGAGCGATCTTCGTCGACAACTCGGCGGGCTCCGGTACGCCCGTCTTCACCGCAAGCTCTTCGATGTAGCGCAGCAGCTGAAGTTTGTGGCTACGGGCATGATCCATGAGCCGGTCGGACTCGGCACCCATCTCGGCCACCGCGTTGATGATGGGGCAGCCGCGGAACTCGGGATCCGCGAACAGCCGACCGAGCGCGTCGAACATCGCCAGGAGGGGCGGGGAATCGTCGGAGCTGGCCGTATCGACCGCGGCACTCAGCCAGGTCATGAAGGCCTGTTGGCGCCGGTCCAGGTAGGCCGCGATGAGATCGTTCTTCGACGGGAAATGTCGATAGAAGGTGGCCTTGGCCACACCCGACCGCTCGATCAGCAGGTCAACGCCGACAGCTCGAATGCCCTGGGAGTAGAACAGCTCGAGCGCTTGAGCAAGCAATCGCTCGCGAGGGGTACGTGCCTGCTGATCGGGCGCCATGGCGAGGGCGCGGATCGTGGCTTCGGGGAGATCGGCTACCGCCACGCCGAACAGTATCGCTCAGTTCCTGCCGAATCGCGATGCCTCATCGCCCGGAATCCCTCCGGATTCGGCAGCTACCGCCGGTTCTGCGACCGAGCGGATCACCCGACGTCCATGTAGTCCACGTTCAGATAAACCCAGGTGTTGCCGGCCGTCAGCGTTATCGAATTGGCGCCGGCCTTCAGATTCACCGCGACGGAGCGCGTGCCCCAGGCGGACCAGGTGCTCGTCTTGGCGAAGGTCAGGTTCGTGTTGATGATCGTCCCGTTGACGGTGAGCTGTCGCGGGGCGGCTGCGTCACCCGCGCCGTATCGCCAGGTAAGCGTGTAGCTGCGCGCGGTGGGCACGTTCACGTTCCAGGTGATGTACTCGCCCGGTTCCCGGAAGTCGCCGACGGTCCGGTTGTTCGAGCAGGGGCACCACGCCCGGTCGTTGCCGTCCACGCCGGCCGGGTAGTTGGCGAGTTCGGCCTCGTAGCGGACCGGGCTGCCGGGCGCCGTCGTGGTCGTGGTCGGCGCAGTCGTCGTCGTGGTCGGCCTGCTCGTCGTGGTCGTGGGTGCGGTGGTCGTGGTCGTCGGCCGCGTTGTGGTCGTGGGCGCCGTGGTCGTGGGCGCCGTGGTCGTGGTCGCCCGCGTCGTTGTCGTCGTGGGCGCGGTGGTACTGGTTGTCGTGCTGGTCGGCGGCCCCCCACCCGTATCGTTGCGCCACGCGAACGCGCCCGGCCTGCCCGGCACCTGCGCAGCAGTCGGGTAGTCGGCGGCCGGGTCGCCGCCGTACATCGAGCCGAACACGTCGGGTCGGCTGTCGCCGTTCAGATCGCCGGCCACCAGGTTGTGGCCACCACCATCGGTCAGCTGGATCCGTTCCCAGGTCCCGCTGGGGCCCGGGTTGAGGTACACGGGCACGGTCCACGGCGTGACGTAGGGGTCCGCCATGTAGCTGATCAGCAGATCGGGTCGACCGTCCCCGTTGAAGTCCGCCGTCGTCATCGTGTGGCCGCGGCTGCGCACGGTGGCGTCGACGGTGTGCTTGACCCATTGGCCTGTGATGGGCGCGGCG
>JAXDQG010000305.1:0-4640 GCA_034667945.1 Acidimicrobiia bacterium
GGAGGACCCGTCCGTGATGTCCTGAACACCGAGTTGTGGCGTGAGGTGGCCCGCACCGAGTTCGGCCGCGCCTGGCTGGCACGAGCGGTGATCCTCTGCCTGGTGCTCCTCCCGCTGATCGCACTGCTGCGCCGCGGTCGGGCACTCCCCCACGCCCTCACTGATGTCTGGCGCGTGCTGCTGTTCGGTCTCGTCATCACCGTGACCGCGGCGGGGCACGCCATCACCGGCCGCTGGGTGGCGGTGGCGGTCGTGGCCGACCTGGTCCACGTCACGGCCATGGCGTACTGGATCGGCGGCCTGGCCCTGCTGCTGGCCGTGCTCCCCAGCGCGGATCCGGCGGGCCTACGTGATGTCGTCCCGACGTTCTCGCGGCGGGCCTTCATATCGGTCGTGGTGATCGTGGCAAGCGGCGTCTTGCAGTCGTGGCGCCAGTTGGGCTCGCTCGACGCCCTGACGTCCAGCTCGTACGGGCGGATCTTGCTGGTGAAGGTGGCGGTGGTGGCGGTGATGGTGGGTTTGGCCGGGCTCAGCCGCCGACTCGTGCGTCAAGCCATGGCCGGCGCCCCGCACGACCGGAGCGAAAGCGCGGTGCCCGTCGCCGTAGGCGCCGCCGTGGCCGAGCCAGGCGACCTGCGCAGGAGCCTGCGCCGCACCGTGTTGGGGGAGATGGCGACCGCTTTGGTGGTGCTGGCGGCGACCGCCATGCTCGTCGATGCCGCACCTCCTCCCCGTGTGCCCACTGGTCCGTTCGACGCCCAGGTCACCATCGGCACCCTTCAGGCCGACGTGGTGATCGACCCCCCGAAGGTCGGTCCGAGCTCGTTGCACGTGTACCTGGCCACGGCCGAAGGGCAGCCGGCGTCGGTGGCCGAGGTGACTGCGGACCTGACCCAGCCCCCGGCACTCTCCGACCCGCTGCCGGTCAGGTTCACCCGCATCACGCAGAACCACTTCGTGGCCAATGATCTGGACTTTCCCTTCGCCGGACGGTGGACGGTCCTGCTCAAGGCCCGTGTCGGCGACTTCGACGAGAACTCGGCCATCGTGACCGTGTTGGTGAGGTGAGCCGCGAATCTCAACCGACGGCCGGCCGTCCCCGTCGTCAGGCAGCCGTCGTGCTCGTCGCCGCGCCGGTGGTCGCTGGCGCAGCAGGATGGTGCCGGGGTGGCCGCACGGCCGGCAGCACCAGCACCAACAGCCACCCCACTACCAGTCCGGAGCCGAGACCGAGCGTGGCCGCGACCACGGCCCGACCGACCGATTCCGTGAACCCGAACGGCAACACCGCCTTGCTCAGGTAGGCCAGGTCGAAGATCCCACCAACGATGAGCATGATCATCGCCGCGAAGACGCCCAATTGCCGGCCCGGGTCGCGGCGGCGCATGAGCAATCTGATGGCCAGGGCAGCGAGTAGCCATGCGAGAATGGAGGCCACGTTGGCAGATGCCGTACGGCTCACCTTGGTGGCCAGCGAACCGGCGATCACGTCGGCCAGTCCGGCGGCATGCACCACTTCGACGACTACCAAGGCCCCCAACAGCAGCGCCGTGACCCGCCAAGCACGCGGCCGAGCTGCCAACAGCGCCGTGACGATGGCGATGACGGTCGCAACCGCCAGCCAGGGCAGCGAGCTGGGCGGGGGCACCCATTCGAGCGTGCCGGTGGCGACAACCTTGGCATCACCCTGCAGCAGCTCGACCGACCACGGAGAGCCCACCACTTGGCGTTGATCCGGATGCTGGCGGATGTTCGGGGGAAGGGCGCCGCCCATCCAGTGCGTCCGGTGGTCATGCCAGCGGGCCACCTGACCGGACGACAGTCGGTCCCACACCGGCGCGGCGTTGTCGTCGACGCCGGGGGGGAACGTCGACGTGCCGTTGCGGGTGGCGTTGAGATACGTGGCGGACGACCGACGGTTGGTGAAGACGCCGTCGGGCCCCACCCGGAGATAGGGCTCGCCGGTGTATCCCTTCACCAAGACGTCGCGACCGGTGCGATTGGTGAGCTCGAGGCGACTGCCAGCTTCGATGACTCGCAGCTCCAAACCAGGAACGTGAGGCTCGAGCGCGGTGAGCGTCGTGCGGAAATTGCTGGCGCCCGCACCGGAGACGGCGTGTGCGCTAGCGGTGGGCGCCAACAGCACCAGGCCGGCGAGCATGGCCATGAGCAGCGCCACCACGCGCCGGACGAGTTGCACGCTCACCATCCTGCCACCGGACCTCGGCCACCCTGCAGCGTGGCCGCTCGACTCGGGCACCTGGGCCATAGGCCCGCGCAGCTGCTCAGCCGGCGGCCGAGCCGTCTTCCCGGGCGCCGCCCGAGCGGGACGGATTCGAGCAAAAGCCCTGGACGTAGAGGGATGCGATCTCGGTGACGATGCGCTTCATCGGATACGCGCCACCCGGTCGGTACCAGCCGGCAACGCCGATCACGGAGCCCATCATGGCCTTGTAGGCCATGTCGACATCGAGATCATCCCGGAAGACGCCCTGCTCGACACCCGCACGAAGTACGTCGCTCCACGCCTGGCGCACGCTGTCGGAGTAACCGTTCAGGAAATCGAACCGCTCCATGCGACGCAGCTGGTGAAAGCTGTTGGCCATGATGGCCGCCACTGCCGGCTGCCGCTCGATGAAGGTGAGGGCGATTTCGAAGAGCGAGGGGATGGACTCGTCAGGTCGAAGACGCGACTGGGCCAATTGCGCGTATCGCTCCAGGTCCGCCTCGATTGCCGGACGAATGATGTCCTCCACCATCTGATCTTTCGATTCGAAATGGTGGTACAGGCTTCCTGAGAGAATGCCGGCCTCGTCCGCAATGTCTCGCACCGTCGTCGAATTGACGCCTTGGCGGGCGAACACCGTTGCGGCTATCTCGAGAATTTCGTCCCGCCGGCTCGGGGCCGGGTCGTGCACCCGCTTGCGTGCCTCGCGGACGACGCGACCTCTCGAGCCGGACGTCGGCACTCGCGCCATGCCCTTCACTCCTTGACAGATTGTCGACGGCCACTGAACGGTTCTCACCTTGCCCGGAATTGGCGAAGGTCCTCCGGCCGGTATGGAGGCGCTTAATCCGAGCCGCTCGTGATCTTAGCCGCCTGCTTCTGTCTGGAACGCACCACTCGTAGACACCGACCGGTCTACGCTCCGTGACCAGGTCCGGCGCTGCCGGCCAGCGCTCGGCGCTGCGACCTCCCACCGGCCCGATCAGGTCAGCCAGTACGGCTCCACCCGGCGGGCAGCTGCCCGGATGCCATTACCATCCAGGTCGATCTCCAAGGGACCTCCCCCGCTCCGGTCGACCAACCAGGTGCAGGTGAGCCGCACCGGACCGGGCGGCGGCAACGGCCAGATCCACAGCGACATCCTCACGTCGTCGCCGTCGTCCGGGCCGCCTCTCGACCGCTCGCTGAAGCGCACGATCATGAGCGGACCGTTGCCGTGCACGCCCGATGCATCACCCTGCATGGTGGCCCGGCCGTCGGAGAAGCGGACCCCGAAGCGCGGTCCGTGCACGAACTCGCGACGGAGGTCCCCGTCGTCGGTGAGGTCGAGCTCCTCTGCGCTCGATAGCTCCAGTGTCTCCAGGGGCGGCAGCTCCCCGAAGCGCAGATGGCCCTCAACCGTGATCTCGAAGCCGGTCGGATAGGCGCGAAGCTCTCGCACAACGACCACCAGATGATCGTTGCGAGCGATGGGCAATGGCCCTCCGACTTCGCCCCCAACGACCCTCGGCGGACCAACCCAATCGGGAGACGACAACGACTCCACACCATGACGGTATCGCTCCGTATCGTGTCTTCACTCCCCAGCAGGTGTACTGACCAGGAGCGGCGGTCAATCGGCCAGGGTCTCAGCCCCGTTGTGATCCATGTAGCGGTACAGGGTTCGACGTTGAACGACCGCCTCTGGAGCCACCACGACGTCGGTCGCGTCCGATGTCGCGGCCCGAAGGCGGAGCCGATTGGTGAGGGCCCGTGACCCCGATTCCACCACTATGGCTGCGCCCAGGAGGGCGCCGGCCACGATGCCGTCGAGCCACCAATGGTTGGCCGTGCCGACGACCGCCACCACCGTGAACAGCGGATGCGCCAATACGAGCCATCGCCACCGGCCCGACGCCTCCCTCAGAACGACGACGGCGATGAGGATGGCCCATGCGACATGTACCGATGGCATGGCGGCGAGCTGCGGTGCGATGCGAATGCCGCCGGGCCCGTAGACCGATTGGTGATACGCCACTGCTGTGTCGATGAAACCGAGATCCGGCAGCAGCCGGGGCGGGGCCACCGGCACCATCTGGATCAACAGGCATGCGCCGGTGAGGAGTGCGCCGACGTTGCGCCATCTCGCGTACTGACGCGGGTGACGCACGAACAGCCAGATCAGGAAGACGACCAATGCCGGTACGTGCACAACGGCGTAGAAGATGTTGAGGACCTGCACCATCAGCGGATGGGGCACGAATTGTTGCTGCACCCAAAGCTCGGTCGGCAGCGGCACGTACCGCTCGGCCTGCGCGATCCAGCGGGCATGACCGATCGCCCCCTGGGACGAGGTGATGGCAGCCTCCGCGCCCCACTGCCAGAGCGCGTAGAGGGCCAGGATCACCGCTGCTTCCCAGGCGACCAGCCGAAC
>JAXDQG010000306.1:0-6538 GCA_034667945.1 Acidimicrobiia bacterium
ACCGTCGAGCTGGCCGGCGATTTGGAAGATCTGGGTCCAGGCCCATCCGTAGATCATTCCGAGCCCGAGATTCGTCTCGACGCTCGGATCGATGCCCCGGGCGCTCAGCATGTCTCGAGCCCACTTCACTACCGGATCGGACTGCTGTGCGGGGTCCTGAATGTCCTTGTTGCCGCCATTGACGATCCACCAGCCCTGCGAAGACGTGCCGTCGCCACCAACCTTGGCCTTGCTGAGCGAGGTGGCGCCGGCGCAGGTGTTGGGCTGCCACATGTACTTGACTTTGCCATGCATACCGTTCTGGGCAGCCTCGACCACGGCCTGCGTACAGAACGTGCCGGCCACCATGTCGATGAAGAAGTCAGGGTTCTTCGAGCTCAAAGTGGTCATCTGGTCTGTGATGGTCGGCGCCTGTGGATCGACCGCTTCACTCACATAGTTGATCTTGGCCTTGTTGGTCGATTGGTCGAGGTAGGCCTTGAAGCCGGCATCGTAGATATGGCCGAACTCGTTGTTCTCCACCAGCGCCGACACGGTGACCTTGCCGCTCGCGAATTCAGCGAGGTGATTGTCGATGAACGCTCCCCACAGCACTGCCTCGGTGGTGTACGCCAAGCCCAATCCGGTCGTCCAGGGATGATTGGCGGGGTCACCCCAGGCCGGGTGACCGGTGAGGTTGAGAAAGTGCGGGATGCAGCGTTGGTTCAGCTTGTCGTACGTCTTCAGGGTGTTGGGCGACCCGGTCGTGATGACCGCGGCCACCTTCTGCGAGTCGATCATCTCGTCGACGAGCGGTATGGTGCGGGCCGGGTCGTAACCATCGTCCTTCTGGATGTAGTCGACCTTTCGGGTCTTGCCATTTACGTCTTTATAGGCGCCCTTGTCGGCGTAGTAGGCCATGATTGTCTCCTGGCCCTTGCCGTAGTACAGGGTATTTGCGATGGTGCCCGACTGGGCTATGGCATGGCCGAGCTTGATGGTCGTCTCGCTGATACCTTCGGTGTCCGACCAGCTGGCCGGGCACTTCGACAGGTCGACCGTGAAGCCATTCGGACCTGTCAGCGTCTTACCGTCAGCCGACTTGCCCCACTTGTTGGCCTTGATCCGCTGCACAATGGCGGCGCGTTGCTTGGTCCACAGCGCCTCCCATTCGTCCATCGAGGTTGGTGCCGCCCCAACCGTGGTGGACGTCGAGGCGCCCGTGGTGGTGGACGTCGTGCTGCCGGCCGATGTCGAGGTGGCGGACGACGAAGACTTGCCGCTGCTCCCACACGAGATGGCTATCAAGGCCAAGACCAGTAGACCGGCTAGGCGAACGTTGAGTCGCGACCGCTTCATGTTGTCCCCCTCCGACAACGTGTCGCGCGCCTGTGACGCGCGACACACCGAGAACGTACGGCTTGCGGGGGCCCCAAGGACGTGGGATTCACCAAATAATCGCCAAGTGACGGGACAGATTGATGAACTTGTCACTGCGAGTAGATCTGTCCCTTCGACGCCTTTGGCGCTTCGAGCCATGTCGGACTATTGCCTGGGCCTTGGGCTCCTACGCGAGTCATGACGAGCCACTCACAGGTTCCTCATATCTGGGCCCGATCGTGCCGCCCAGAGGCGTCAAGCCGGCGCCCGGACCCAGGAGAATGCAAATGAAGAAGCTCAAGTGGCTCGTGGCTGCTGGCGTCGCTGGCGCCGTGTTGGCCAGCGGAAGCGTGGCCTTCGCCGCCACGACATCAGGTTCAACACCAGCATCGAGCTCGTCGACATCGGAGTCTGCCTGTCTGCCCGCAGGCCATGACGATGCCTGGCCGGACTACGTCCAGGGCCGTCCGGCAGGCCTCGATAGCGGTGACCTCGGCGGTACGTATCTCTGGCACGATGTGACCGGGTGGCATCTCCGCGTCACGCACGCCACGGACGACCGGACAGTGTTCACCGGAACGATCCGTACCGGCGGCGCCCTGGTCGACGTGCAGGCCGTCAGGCTGGAAGCGGGAGATGCCGTCGTGGTCGGTCCCGACCGTCACACCTTGACGTTCCGTTTCGCCAATTACGGCCATATCGACGGAGTCGATTTCCGCACGTCGTGCGCCGCGGGCCTCACCTTCGACTTCGAGCGTGGCGGGACGGTGTTGCCCACTACTCGCATCTTTGTGGGCCGGGCGGGCGTGCACGCGGAGAGCGATCCGTTCCGAGTGGTTCGTACGGGCTAGGAGACAATCGCGGCCGGCCGGGCGGTCGCCGTGGCACGTCCACGACCCGCCCGGCAGAGTTGCCGGTATGAGCATTCGCTTCCATAGGAGTCGGGCGACGCTGGGCGTGCACGACGTCAGCGCCTCGATCGAGTTCTACAAAAGGGCTCTGGGCTTCGAAGTCTTAGTGGCCATGGGCGAACCCCCCGATTTTGCGCTGATCGGTGAGCCGGCGGCTGCCGGTGTAGGACTCGGTCTCAGCCGAACCGAGGAACCCGCCGTCGCGAGCTTCGCCTGCTGTTATTTCGATGTCGACGGCGTCGAGGAGTTGCACCAGCGCTGCGTCGCGGCCGGAGCGACGGTCACCGCTCCGCTGACCCGACAGCCGTGGGGGAACTACGACTTCGTGATCGCCGATCCTGACGGCCACCAGCTGGCGTTCGGCGCAGTGCCCAAGGGATCGGGCGCCTGAACTGCGCTCTACCGACGGCACCCGCATGCCGAGAGGGTTGACCGGACGGATGCGGTCGACGCCAGGGATAGTCAGAACTGCTGCCCTAGGGTCGACGCATGGCCGATCTCCCCCCAGAGCAGGCTAACCATGTGGCGCCAGGTGGGCCCGGCCTTGCCGGTGCCCGCTGGTTCTCGGCCATCGTCGATGACAGCGATTTGGATGAGGCTTGGGAGCTCACGGCGGAGCCCCTCCGGCTCGCCCTGGTACAGGCCTGGCTGATCGCCACCGGGCAGGCCGACACCGACGATCGCGATGCGCGCGCGGCCGCGCTGGCCGACGGCCCTCCTCATCCCGATTGGCAGGCGTTCTCCGCATGGCGGCTGAGTCGCTGGCGTCAGGGCCGGTTCCGGCGATTCGTCGAGGAAGGCTGGGGTCTGCTGACACTTCCCGAGCTGGTCGGCCCGGACCTCGAGTTCGTGCGAGTCGCCCCTGGCAGCGAAGGCGGCAAGCTCAAGCCGGGCGATGCCGTGGTGGTGCAGACCCTCACCCTCCGATTCGTCGAGGACGAGTGGCTGGTTGCCGGTATCGGGCGCACGTTGCCATCCCCAGGGTGGCCTCCCGTCGAGGAAACCCTGCACTCAGCGTCCGCCTGAGGGGTCGTGCCCGGCCTCCCCGCCGTTGCGACTTTCCCGCGGTTGCCACTTTCCCGCGGTTGCCACTTTCCCGCGGTTGCGACATCCCCCCCGTTGCGACTTCCCCGCGGTTGCCACTGTGCTGCCGTCCCGGCATTGAACTGTGGACACGCCGCCGCGGGACCGGACCCGCTATCGCCTCCCGGCGGCAACCGCCGCCGCGATCTGCTCGGTGGCCCATGCGAGCTCGAATCGATCGATGACGATGGGGGGCGCGAAGCGCACCGTGTGGTCGTGGCAGTCCTTCGCCAGGATGCCGCGCTCCAGCAGTGCCTCGCAGAGCGCCCGGCCAGACGGTCCGTCGGCATCGAGGTCGAGACCAGCCCAGAGCCCGCGGCCCCGCACCGCCTGCACGCCGTGTCCCACGAGCTCCCTCAACTGACCGATGAAGAACGTCCCGAGCTCGGCGGCCCGAGCCTGGAATTCGCCGGTCTCCACCATTGCGAGAACCTCACGGCCCACCGCGCAGGCCAGCGGGTTGCCCCCGAACGTGCTGCCGTGCGAGCCGGGCGTGAGCACGTCGAGAACCGACCAGTCGGCCACGATCGCGGAGAGCGGCATGATGCCCCCGCTCAACGCCTTGCCCAGGATGTAGATGTCGGGCCGCACCCCTTCGTGATCGCAGGCGAACGTCTTGCCTGTCCGGCACAGACCCGATTGCACCTCGTCGGCCATCATCAGCACGCCAGCCTCGTCGCAGAGCTGGCGTAGGCCGCGCAAGAAGCCCTCAGGCGGAACAACGACCCCGGCTTCGCCCTGAATGGGCTCGACCAGCACGCCCACCGTCGAGTTGGTCAGCACCGCCCGCACTGCGTCGAGATCGCCATAGGGCACGGACACGAACCCGGGGGTGAAGGGGCCAAAGCCCTCGCGGGCATCTGGATCGGTGGAGAAACCGACGATGGTCGTGGTCCGCCCGTGGAAGTTGCCGTTGAACGTGACGATGACTGCCTGATCCGGTGCCACGCCCTTGCGGAAATAGCCCCAACGCCGAGCCGTCTTGATGGCCGTTTCCACTGCCTCGGCGCCGGTGTTCATCGTCAGGACCGCCTCTTTACCGCACAGGCGGGCAAGGCTTTCCGAGAATGGACCGAGCTGATCGTTGGTAAAAGCTCGGCTGGTCAGCGTCAGGCGATCGAGCTGGCGATGGGCGGCGGCCACCAGCCGGGGATGGCGATGACCGAAGTTCAGCGCCGAATAGGCAGAAAGAAGGTCGAGGTAGCGTGCGCCGTTCTCGTCCGTGACCCACGCGCCCTCGCCCGTCACGATGCGAACCGGGAGCGGGTGGTAGTTGTGGGCGACGGCGACATCGCTGTCTCGCTGCGGCTCTACCGGCGCGGGCCGCGCAGCGAGCGGGACCGCGTGTTCTCCATTGAGAATGCTGGGATCGGGCGGTGCGAAGGTCACGCCGTCACCTCCGTAGCTCGAGGGTGCAGCATTTGACGCTGCCACCCGACTTGCGCAGTTCGGACAGGTCGACCGGCATGGGATCGAACCCACGCTGGCGCAGCTCACCGGCAAGGTTTCGCGCTCCCGCCGGCATGACGACATGCTCACCATCGCACCAGAAGTTGAGGCCCAGGACGGCCGCATCAGAAGCGTCGGCCACCACGGCATTCGGGAAGAGTCGGCGAAGGTCGGCTTGACTCTCTGGAGCAAATGCCGGGGGATACCAAGCGATGTTGTCGGGCCCAAGGGCCGCCAGTGCGGTGTCGAGGTGGTAGAAGTGCGGGTCGACCATGTGGAGGCTCAACACGGGCAGATCGAAATACCGACCGGCCTCGGCATGGGCCCGTATACCTGTCCGAAATCCATGGCCGGCCAACAGCATGTCGTTCAGGTACAGCAGGTCGCCTTCGCCTTCATTCACCTCCTTCGCGATGTTGATATCGGTGAATCCGTGCTCTTCGAACCAGCGGCGAAAACAGGCCTCTTCGCCCTTCCGCTCGTCGTACCGATAACGAGCGGTGTACACCTTGCCGCCGATCACGGTGGCCGCATTGGCTGCGAACACCATGTCGGGGAGCCCGCGTTGGGGTTTGATCATCTCGACGTTGTGCCCCAGTGCCCGATAGCAATCGACCAGTGATTGCCACTGGCGCTCGGCGCGGGCGCGATCGACCGGTTGCGGTGAGCGGAGTGTCTCGCCCATCCACGGGTTGATGTCGTAGACGACGTTGAAGTGGGCGGGCGGGCACATCAGCAGATGGCGGGGTGCATACCCGTCCTCGACGCTGTGGGGTGCCACCCGGTCCTCGGTCGATCCGATGCTGCTCACAAGGCCACGGTACGGACGGCCCGACCGGCGGAACACAGGCTTCTGAGCCGATTTTCTGCAACAATCCTGCGTGTGGACGCCATTGATCAGCAGATCATTGCGCAATTGCGCGAGGATTCCCGTCGCAGCTTCTACGCCGTCGGCCGAGAGGTCGGTCTGTCGGCCTCGGCCGTCAAACGCCGGGTCGACCGATTGCTCGACCAGGGCGTCATCCGCGGGTTCACCATCCTGGTAGATCCGGCTCCGGGCGAGCAGGTGGTGGAGGCCTTCGTGGAGCTGTTCTGCCGCGGACGTACCAACCCGCAGGCCATCGTCGCCGCGGTGGCCGACCTCCCGCAGGTCATGGCGGCTTACACGGTCAGCGGGCCGGCCGATGCCATATTGCGTCTCCGCACCAGGACCATCGCCGAGTTGGAGGGGACGATCGAAATGATCCGCGCCCACCGGGACACCGAACGGACGAATAGCGTGATCGTTCTCTCGCGTCTGATAGAGCGCTGATTTGCCGCCCTCACGGTGGGAAATATTTAGCGTCTTTTCGACTCACTCTTGCTGCTCAAATCCTGGCACAGCTGATGTAGACTGAGTGCCGACGCAACGGCCAGGACTTTGGAAGTAAATGTCTCAAGATACTGTCCCCTCGACGAGACGCTCACTACGCGAGGCCGAGCTTCATGACGGGCCCGAAATCAGCGTGGTCATCGTGAGCTGGAACACGGCCGACTTGCTGCAGCGCAGTTTGGAATCGGTGCGCGATCACTGGCCGACCGAGGTCAGTTGCGAGGTCATCGTGGTCGACAACGCGTCGGACGATGACAGTCCCAAGCTGGTTCGCCAGGCCTGGCCCGCTGTCCATCTCGTTGAGAACGAGGTCAATGAGGGCTATCAGCGTGCCAACAATCGCGGCATGTCGATCGCCAATGGG
>JAXDQG010000307.1:0-3517 GCA_034667945.1 Acidimicrobiia bacterium
GACTGTTCGCCTGCGGTCAGATCGATGACGTGCTCCGGGCCGACCGGCTGTCGGCCTGCTTCGGCATCGACCTCGAGGTGGCTCGGCTCGGAGGCCGCTGGCAGGCCTGGTCGCGAGGCCACGCCCCGGCGCCGTAACCCAACGATCCGCCATCTGGGGCCGCCTATCTGGGGCCGCCTATCTGGGGCCGCACGGTGCGGCGCCCTCGCGAGCGTCACGCTGCCCAGGCGGACGCTGGTTTACGGTGGCCCGGAGAGCACGACGATGGAGAGCGGCTCCACCCGGAGATGCTCGCCGGACAAATAGTGCCGGTGTCGCTCCGTAGCGTGCTCGGTGGTGTCGAGCTCGCGGTGCCATGTCCTCGGCCAGGCATCGGGTGGGATCCGGAACCGTCCCCGGGTGTCGCCGCCGTTGATCATCACGACGAGCGACTTGCTGGGCAGCTCGGATGGCGGGAGGTCGGCCGCCCTGCCGTCGAAGACGACCACCACGCTGCGGATGCCGGCGTCGTGCCAATGCTGCTCGGTCATCGGCTCGCCCCGCGGGGTGAACCAGGCCATGTCCACCGGGCCGCCCGGCCGGCGCGGCTCGCCGAGGGGCGGGCTGCCGCGCCGCAGCACCGGATGGGTCTTGCGCAGGGCGGCCAGCCGTCTCACGAAGGCCGTGAGCGATGCGTCCGCGCGTTCCCAGTCGACCCAGGAGACCTCGTTGTCCTGGCAGTAGGCGTTGTTGTTGCCCCGCTGGGTACGGCCCAGCTCGTCGCCGTGCAACAACATGGGCACGCCCTGGGACACGAAGACGGTGGTCAGCAGGTTGCGTTGCTGCCGGGCTCGGCGATTCACCACCAAAGGGGTGTCGGTCGGCCCCTCCGCCCCGCAGTTCCAGCTGCGGTTCTCATCGGCGCCGTCCGTGTTGGCCTCGCCGTTGGTCTCGTTGCGCTTCACCTCGTAGGTCACCAGGTCGGCCAGCGTGAAGCCGTCGTGGCAAGCGGCGAAATTGATACCGGCCAAGGGTCCACGGGCCGGGTCCGGATAGATGTCGGCACTGCCGGCCAGCCGCCCGGCCAGGGCCCCGAGCATGCCCGGTCGGCCCCGCCAGTAGTCGCGTACGACATCCCGATAGTGGTCGTTCCACTCCCGCCAGCCGACCGGGTAGCGACCCAGCTGGTAGCCGTCCGGGCCGAGGTCCCAGGGCTCAGCGATCAGCTTGACCTGCGACAGCACCGGATCCTGGAAGATGGCGTCGAAGAAGGCCGCTCCCTGGTCGAAGCGGCCGCCGTCTCGGCCGAGGGTCGAGGCCAGGTCGAAGCGGAAGCCGTCGACGTGCATGTCGGTGATCCAGTAGCGCAGGCTGTCGAGCACCAGGCGAAGAGCGGCGGGGTGATCGACGTTGAGGGTGTTGCCGCAGCCGGTCCAGTTGACGTGTTCGCCGGGATGGCCGCTGTCGAGGCGGTAATAGGCCCGCTCGTCATAACCGCGCAGGCACAGCGCCGGCCCGGCCGACCCGCCCTCGGCGGTGTGGTTGTAGACGACGTCGAGCACGACCTCGAAGCCGGCCCGGTGCAGCGCCCGGACCATCTCCTTGAACTCGCCGACCTGGCCGCCCGGCCGCTTCCCGGCGGCATAAGCGGCGTGCGGGGCGAAGAAGCCCAGCGTGCTGTAGCCCCAGTAGTTGCGCAGCCCGGCGGCCACCAGGCGGCGGTCATCGGTGAAGTGATGCACGGGAAGCAGCTCGACCGTGGTCACCCCGAGGCGCTGCAGATGTTCCAACACCGCCGGATGGGCGAGTCCCCGGTAGGTGCCGCGCCATTCTTCAGGCACCGCCGGGTGCCTGGCGGTCATGCCCTTGACGTGCGCCTCGTAGATGACCGTGTCCGACCAGGGAACACGGGGCGCGCGGTCATCCTCCCAGTCGAAGTAGGGCGACGTGACCACCGACCGAGGTACCACCGCCGCGCTGTCCTGACCAGCGCGCAACAGCCGGTCCTTCCAGGTCACCTCGCCGGAGATGGCGGTCGCATACGGATCGACCAGCAACTTCGCCGGATCCGACCCGCACGGCCCGGTCACCCGGTAGCCGTAGAGCTGACCTGGGCCGATGTCGTCGAGGCGGACCTGCCAGTGATGGCCGTTCCGAACCAGATCGATGCGTTGCTCCGCGGACGGCGCGGCGGTGTCGAACAGGCAGAGCTCCACTCGCTCGGCGGTCGACGAGTAGACAGCGAACGTGGTGCCTGATCCGTTCCAGCGCGCGCCCAGGCGCGCTCCGGTGCCGCTCACGGAGCGCTGACGCCGCCCCGAGCGAGCTCCAGCAGCCGCGGCTTGGCCGCTTCGATCTCTGCGGCCAGCAGACGCTGGAGCGGAGGCCCCCACATGCTGCCGGTGTAGGACAACGTCATGTCGAGGTGGCTGCCGCCGGGACGGGGGCGCACATCGACCCTGAGCTCCCAGCGGGCATGGGTCTTGCCATCGTGCTCGTCGCGGAGGAAGCGCGCCCGGCCTGCCGGATCACCATCGGCTCGCACCATGCGAAGGCGCTTCAATCGGCGGAGGGGACCGAGCCGCCCGACGAGGACGACATCCCACGCAGGCTGGCTTTCCCCTTCCGGCCTCGCTTCACGGGTCGCGGAGCGGACCATCTCGAGCCAGGCGGGATAGCGATCGAGGTCGGCCACCCAGGCGAACAGCGCGGAGGGCGGCACGTCGGCATCGAGCTCGGCGCGCAGCTGCACGCCGGTCATTGTGCTCTGTGCGCACCGAATCCGGGCAGACGGACAGCCGGGAATCGACCGTCAGACCTCACAGCGCGCCTTGCTGACCGGGCAGCACCACCAGAACCACACCCTCCCGTACCTCGACCGTCGCCTGTTCGAACACCATCTGGTTGCTGACGCCGAGGCTGGAGCCGAACTCGAGCCGCGCATCGCGCAAGGGAAACAGCAGGCCTTCGGTGCCGACGCCGGTTGCCGGTCCGCCCACGGGCAAGAGGGAGACCAGCTCGCCCGGATCCCCGGCGAAGGTGCGGCGACCACGAACGACCAGGATCCGAGCCGGGTCCATGAGGGCATCGATCTCGACCGCGCGGTACTCGGGCGATGCCAGGAGCAGCATGTTTGCCAGGAAATGGTCGAGCCGGCCGCCGTGCCCACCCACGAGCGTGATGCGCCGGGGTCGGAGGGCCACTGCGGCGTCGAGCGCCAGGGCCAGGTCGGTGGAGTCCTTCGCCGGTGGGTAGCGGCGCACCTCGGTGCCTTGTTGCTCGAGTTGCGCCAGTTCGTGGGGGGGGATCGAGTCGAGATCGCCGACCAGGAGGTCCACCCGACGACCTGCGGCCCTGGCGTGAGTGGCGCCGGAGTCGGCGGCGATCACCTTGGCGTGCTCCGGCAGCCCTGCGGTGATAGGCGGCCGGCTGGGCTCGCCCCCGGCAAAGACCAGGACGTGGTCAGTCGTCACCGTTCGGCCCCGTCACGGCCGTCACCGCCGTGATTCCGGTCATCCGGGCCAGCGCCACCACCATC
>JAXDQG010000308.1:0-5042 GCA_034667945.1 Acidimicrobiia bacterium
CATGTTGACCATGGTCCGCACCGAGGCGATCCCCATGGCATCCATGGTGGAAGGCATGCTGCCGAAGTGGGATTGGGAGACGATCCCCGAGTACCTCGACAGCCTCGACCGGGCCCCCCTCGGCATCAACTGCATCCAGTACATGCCGACCGCCTCGCTCATGACCTACGTGATGGGCCTCGAGGCTGCCAAGACGCGGCCCGCCACCGCGCAGGAGCGCAAAGAGATGCAGCGCCTGCTGCACGAGGGCATGGATGCCGGCCTCTGCGGCTTCTCCATCCAGCGCCTCGGGCCGGACTCGGTCCAGGCCGACTACGACGGCACCCCGATGGTGACCGACACCATGTGCGACGAGGACATCCTCTGCCTGGCCGAGGTCCTCGCCGAGCGTGACGAGGGGTTCATCCAGATCACCCAGGCCGCCGGCAACATTCGCGAAGACCTGGCCTTCCTCGAGAAGCTGGCTGCGGTCGCCCAGCGCCCCATCCTGCACAACGCGGTCGCCCCGGCCCGCAGGGACCCCGAGGTCCACCGTCGCCCGCTGCGCTGGGTCGAGAAGTGCCGCAACCAGGGCCTCCCGATCTTCGCCCAGACGGCCACCGTGCGGTCTGGCTTCGCCTTCACCCTCGCCGATTGGAACCTCTACGACGCCTCGCCGGCGTGGCGGGCGGTCACCGTGGGGACCAAGGAAGAGAAGATGGCCAAGATGCGCGATCCCGAGCTGCGGGAAGCGCTCGTGCGTGAGGCCGAAGAGGCCGACCGCCGCCTGCAGGTCATCCAGGCCGGCGTTGGCGGCAACCCCAAGGGCCTGGTCATCCAGGGCGTCCACAACAACGACCAGCTGCGCAAGTACGAGGGCCGCACCGTCGGCGACGTGGCGCAGGAAGAGGGCAAGCATCCCATCGAGGTCATGCTGGACCTGTCGCTCCAGGGCGACCTCGACGTCGAGTTCCTCGGGCCGGACAAGGGCTCCAACGCCGACTTCATGGCCGAGATGATGAACTCGTCGCCCTACGCCATCCCCGGCGTGTCCGATGGTGGTGCACACACCAAGTTCTTCACCGGCGGCGCCTTCAGCACGGACTTCCTGCGCTGGCTGGTCCGTGACGAGAAGAAGGTCACGCTGGAAGAGGCCCACTACCGTCTGTCCGCCCTGGCCGCCCACGCCGCGGGCTTCCGCGACCGTGGCGTGCTGCGCGAGGGCGCAGCCGCCGACGTGGTCGTCTACGACATGGAAGAGCTCGACATCGAGCCCAACTGGGTCGGTGAAGTGGTCCACGACCTGCCCGGTGGCGAGTGGCGCCGGGTCCAGCGGGCCAAGGGCTACAACCACATCATCGTGAACGGCGTCGAGACCTTCCGCGACGGCGAGTGCACCGGCGCTACGCCCGGCAAGCTGCTCCGTCACGGCAAGGCGTCCTGACACCGACGCCATCGGCATCGGGACCAGCGACACCGATACGTGCTGCGGACGGCCCGCCGACGGGGCTCCCTCGTTGGCGGGCCGTTCCGCGCCCAGCCTGTCCACAACAAGCCTGTTCACAGCCCGGATCAGCCGAGGATGATCACAACAACGCCATGGCGCAGGAAGCAACGATGACCGAGACGCTCACCATGGCCACCGAGCAGGAGCTGACCAGGGACGACGCGGCCTACACCTCGCGCCTGCTCCTCGTCGTGATGCTGGCCGTGATGGGCTTCGGCTCGCTGATGACGATCGTCACCGTCTCGCTGAGCTCCATCGCCGAAGACCTGCATTCCACCCGGGCCACCCTCGGCTGGGTGGTCACGGGCCTGATGTTGTCGGTGGCCGTCGCGACGCCGCTTGCCGGCAAGCTGGGTGACATCCACGGGCATCGCCGCATGTTCCTGTGGGGGCTGGCCGGTGGCGTCGTCACCACCGCGCTTTGCGGCCTGGCGTGGAACGCCGCCTCACTCATTGCCTTCCGGGTGCTGTTCGGCCTCACCGGGGCCTTCGTCATGCCGAACGGCATGTCGCTGATGATGTACGCCTATGGGCCGCGGCGCCGGGCGACGGCCATGGGCTGGTTCCAGTTCGCCATGACGGGCGCGCCCACCATCGGACTGGTGGTCGGTGGACCCCTCATCGACGTGGTGGGCTGGCGGGCCATCTTCTTCGCCTTCGCCGTAGTTTCGCTGGCGGCGCTGGCGCTGGGCGCGGTCGTGTTGCGCGATACGCCCCGTCAAGCGCAGGTCCGGCTCGACTTCCTCGGCGCAGTCACGCTGGGGGCGACCGTACTACTGGCGCTGCTCGGCGTGACCCGAGGCGCCGGTCGCGTTCGCGGCGACGGGCTCTCGGCGCTGTTCGACCCTTGGACGATCGCCCTTCTGCTCGGGTCGGTAGCGGCCGCGTTCGCCTTTGTGACCGCCGAACGCCGGGCCGAGTATCCCATGCTCAAGCTGCGCTACTTCGGCCGGCGAAATTTCGTCACCCCGCTGCTGGCGAGCTCGCTCACGCAGTTCGCATACATGGGCGGTTTCGTCGTGGTCCCACTCCTCCTCCACGACGTCTACGGATGGACAGTGGCCGGGACCGCGCTGATCCTTGCTCCTCGTCCGGGTGCGTTCAGCGTCGCCTCGCCGCTGGGCGGATGGCTGGCCAGCCGAGTCGGGGAGCGGCTGCCGATGATTGCCGGTTCGGCTCTGATGGTCGGATCCATGGCTGCGTTCGCGGTCAGCTCCGGCGGGAGAGGCCTCGTCTTCGTCGTGGCGGGCCTCGTGTTGTCCGGCGTGGCCTCCGGCATTGCGGCGCCGGCGTATTCCTCCATGGTGGCCGGCGCGGTCGATCACGAAGACCTGGGCATCGCCAACGGGATGAGCCAGCAGGTCCTCTACATCGGCATCGTCTCCGGCATCCAGATCATGCTGGTGGTTCTCGGCGACCACCCCGACACCAGCCAGTACGCCCGCTCGTTTGTCTTCGGCGCGGCGGTGGCGGTGCTGGGCCTGATGGCCGCGCTGGCATCGGTCGGTCGAGAGGACTAGAGGCTCCCCAGACCGGTCAGGGGGCACTCGCGCAGTCGCCGGCAGGAGATGTGCTACCCAGGGGCCCATGGAGCTCCGCCAGCTCGAATACGTTCTCGGCATCGTGGACCACGGCGGCTTCACCCGGGCGGCCGAGGCGCTCTACGTGGCTCAGCCGTCACTGTCCCAAAGCGTCCGACGGCTGGAGGCCGAGCTCGGTGTGCAGCTCTTCCATCGTCTCGGTCGACGGACCGTGCTGACCAGCGCCGGGCAGGCCTTCGTGACACCGGCCCGCCAGGTGCTACGTGACATGGCCACGCTGCGACGGGCCGTGGCCGAGGCGGTCGGGCTGCTGACGGGCGTGCTGGATGTCGCCGCGCTGCCATCGCTGGCGGCCCACCCGGTCGCCCCGCTGCTGGGCGCCTTCCGCACCGCCCACCCCGGCGTGAGCGTGCGGATGGCAGACCCTGACGACCCTGTCGAGCTGATCGGCCTGGTCACCGATGGTCGTTGCGAGATCGGCTTCACCGAGTTGCCCGGTCCGCCGTCGGAGCTGGTGGCCGTGCCGTTGGCCGACCAGGAGCTGTTCGTGGTGGCGCCCCCGGGTACCGAGCTCGGTGCCGCGCCGGGGCCCGACGACGTGGACGACCGTCTGGGCCGCGTGCCGCTGGCCGACCTGCGGGGGCAGGCGCTGATCGTGCCGCCGATCGGTACATCGAGCCGTGACCTGGTCGATCGGGGCTTGGCCACGCTGGGCGTCGAGCTCCCCGTCGCGGTCGAGACCGCTCAACGCGAGGCCATCGTGCCATTGGTGCTCAGCGGAGCGGGCTGCGCCTTCTTGCCCGCTCCGCTCGCGTATGACGCCCGGCGCCGAGGTGCGGTGGTGGCGCCGGTCGACCCGCCCCTGGTCCGGACGATCGGTCTGCTGCACCGGGCCGGACCGCTCTCGCCGGCGGGACGGGAGTTGGTGCGACAGGCGTCGCTGGAGCGGACCGTTGACAGCAGCGCGACCTGAGGGTGGTGCCCAGCAGGCCTTCGCCCGGCACGCCTTGCCCCGGACCTCGGCTTGTGGGGCGAACGGGGATTGGAACGTGCTACGAAGTGGGCACCGGGCGCGGGGAGCCCACGCCCGGTGGGTGAGTTCTCGCGCCCACGACCGAAGGGGTAACGGATGACGAAGGTCCTGGTGGCACTGGACGAGTCGGAGGTGTCGCGCCACGCGGCCCATGTGGCGGCTCGCTTGTTCGCCGGCAAGGACGTCGAATTCCTCGCCATCAGCGTGGCGCAGGTGCCGACCGCCTGGGCCGATCCCTTCGGGGGCGTGTACGCGCTTCCCCCGAGCTTTTGGGACAACCTGCCGGCCGAAGGGCTGAGCGAGCAGGAGATCGCCACCGAGGCCAAGGAATCCGGGCTGTCCGAGGTCGAGCCGCTGGTCGAGATGGGTGCGCCGGTGGAGCGGATCGTGGCAGCCGCCGAGGAGCACGACGTGGATCTCATCGTCGTCGGGGCGCACGACAAGGGTTTCCTGCGGCGGCTGGTCGACCCGTCGGTCTCCGAAGGCGTGGTGCATCGCGCCCACCGGCCGGTCCTGGTCGTCCACGAACCTCGGGACGGCTGATCGGTCCATCAGGGGGGCTCTCTCATGAGTGTTGCCGTCCGCCGAATCTACGAACCGCCATCCGACAGCGACGAGGTGCGCCTGCTGATCGACCGGCTGTGGCCCCGCGGGGTGTCCCGCCAGGCGGCCCGACTCGACGCCTGGTGCCAGGCGCTGGCGCCCAGCCCGGAGGCTCGGCGCTGGTACGGACGGCGCCCCGAACGCTGGTCCGAGTTCGTCGTGCGGTACCGCCGTGAGCTTGCCCATCCCGACAAGGCCGACACGCTGGCCGACCTGCGCTCGCTGGTCGCCACCCGGGCGGTCACGCTCTTGACCGCGGTCGAGGACGTCGACCACTCCGCGGCGGCCGTACTGGCGCAAGTGCTGGTCGAGGAGGGCTCGCCCAACTGCTGACTGCTGACGGGCCCCGCCTCCAGCGGCCGCGCGGCCGACTGGCAGG
>JAXDQG010000309.1:0-6715 GCA_034667945.1 Acidimicrobiia bacterium
GTCGGCCAGCGCGCAGGCATGCAGCGGGCCTGCGCCGCCGAAGGCCACGAGTGCCAAGCCGCGCGGGTCGATGCCCCGCTCTATGGTCACCCGGCGTACGGCCAGCTCCATGTTGGTGTCGACGACGCGGACCACGCCCTCGGCGGTTACCCCAGCCGTCGCGAGGGCGGCGCGGGCCGCGGACGAATCGAGCCGGCCCAGGTCAGCAAACACCGCGTCGGCCGGGATGCGTCCCAGAACGACATCGGCGTCGGTCACCGTGGGCTCGCGGCCACCGCGTCCATAGCACGCAGGTCCCGGCTCCGCCCCCGCCGACCGGGGGCCGACAACCAGTGCCCCGCCCGGGTCGATACGGGCAATCGATCCGCCCCCGGCGCCGATGGTGTGCACGTCAAGCGCCGGTAGGCGCACCGGGTAGCCGCCCACAGTCCGGAGCGCCGCCGGAGCCGGCCGGCCGTCCAGCACCAGGCACACGTCGGTGGACGTGCCGCCCATGTCGAAGGTGACCGCATCGGGAAAGCCGTTGCTGACAGCGGCAGCCGCCGCAGCCAAGACGCCACCGGCGGGGCCCGACAACAGCAGCGTGGCCGGAAGCTCGGCCGCGCCGGCAATGGGCGCCAAGCCACCGGCCGAAGTCATGACCAGGACGTCTTTCGCCGCGCCGGCCAGGCGTTGGAGATAGCCCCGGCAGCCCGGTCGCAGCGTGGCGTTGACCACCGTCGTGACCGTTCGCTCGTACTCGCGGAACTCGGGCGAGATCTCGTGCGAGCAACAGACATCCCAGCCATCGGCCCGCAGCTCGGCCGCCACCGCCTGCTCGTGGCTGGGGTCGAGGTCGGCGTGCAGGAAGCAGATGGCCAAGGCCGCCACCTGGTTGCGCAGAGGGGCCAGCTTGCCGGGCAACGTGGTCGCGTCCAGCGGCCGGAGGACCGTCCCGTCGGCTGCGAGGCGCTCGTCGACGCCGATCCGCCAGCCGCGCGGCACCAGCGGCGCAGGACGGTCGGCAAATGTGTCGTACAACGACGGGCGATCCTGCCGGGCGATCTCGACCACGTCCTCGAACCCGGCGGTGGTGAGGAGGGCGACGGGAGCGCCCTTGCCTTCCAGCAGCGCATTGGTCGCCACCGTGGTCCCGTGGGTCAGCACGGACGGCTGCGGTGCGCCGACCACCTCGCAGGCCCGCACGGTCGCTCGCGACGGATCGCGCGGTGTGGACAGCACCTTGGCCGACCGGCCGTCGGCGGTCACGATGTCGGTGAACGTCCCTCCGGAGTCGGTGCCCACCCGCATGGTGCTGGCACGGTACCCCGCGGTCAGACGCCGAGCAGGGCGCCGAGCGTGACCGCCGTCCTCAGCGCAGCCGCATCGGTGGCCGCCTCGAGCTGCAGGCCGACCGGAAGCCCGCCGGTCGGCTCTAGCAGCGAGCCCGGCAGCGGGATCGACACCGCCGGCAGACCGGCCACGTCGGCCAGCCGCGTGAAGGTCACCAGTCGCGCACCAACGGCCGGGTCGGCCGCCTCCGCTCGCGGGGGTGCCACGACCGGCACAGTCGGACACAGCACGCCATCGAGGCCGCTGAGCGTGGTCAGACATCGGTGGCGCAGTCGGGCCTGCTCGTCCCGGGCCTGCAGGTAGGTCAACGCCCGCATCGCCATTCCCTGCAGCAGCCGGTTGCGCACGTCCGGGCCGTAGAGCTGGTGGCGGGATGCCAGCAGGCGACGATGCCCGTGGGCCGCCTCGGCGTACATGATCGCCGTGGTGGCAGCGAAGACATCTTCACCCCCGGGCCACTCCAACTCCACCAGCTCCGCTCCGGCACCGCTCAGCCCGTCCAACGCCGCTCGGAAGGCAGAAGCCACGGCTTCGTCGCAGCGCTCTGTCGCACCAGCCGCCACGCCCAGACGGAGGCGTCGTGCTCGGTCCCCCGAAGCCGCCCCGGACCTCTGGAGGTGGTCGGCGGCGCCGATGAGCCCGAGGGCGATCGCCGGAGCGACGAGCTCGTCGGTCACGGCAACCAGGTAGCCGACGTGATCGAGCGAGGTCGAGAGCGGCCACACCCCCTCCGTCGAGACCGAGCCGAAAGCCGGCTTGAAGCCAACCACGCCGCACAGCGATGCCGGAATGCGCACAGATCCGCCGGTGTCGCTGCCGATCGACACATCGGCCTGACCGGCCGCTACCGCCACCGCCGCGCCCGAGGAGGAGCCGCCCGGGACCCGATCGGGGGCGACCGGGTTGGCCGGGGTGCCAAAGGCCGCATTGAGACCGGTGGTGCCGAAGGCGAATTCGTGCAGGTGAGTGCCGCCGACCAGTCGGGCGCCGGCACGTCGCAAAGCGGCCACCACGGGGGCATCGGTCTTCTCGACCTTGGCGTCGAACATGGCCGCCGAGCCGCACCGACGGGCGTGCCCGGCTACGGCGACCAGGTCCTTCACCGCCAGACGCCAGCCGTCCAGGGGACCGGATCCGGTCGCCGGCATCCCGTCGCCTGCTATCCGCCAGACGAACCCATCGACCGCGTCGTCCGGCTGCCGGCTGGGACTCCCCGGGGTCGGACCCGGGTGGCCTGGCTCGCCCGACTCATCCGCGGCCTCGGACGGATCGCCCAAGCCGGCCTCTACCCGCTCGACCAGCCCGGCCAGGTTGGCGACGTCGTCGTCCGCCAGCTCAATGCCCACTGTCCGGGCCGCCAGCTCCAGCCGTTGGGCGACCGGACGGGTGTCAGGGAACTCGGTGTCCGGCGGCACGCTCAACCCACCCCTCCCTGACCAGCGGTGTTCGAGGAGCCCTTCCCCGTATGGTCCGGACGCCGCGTTCGGGTCGGTCGCGAGCCGGCTGTCCCGGGGTCCACCGCGAAGAGCCCGTCGCCGATGCGATCGGCCAGCGTGTGATACAGGTGCCCGGTCCTGGGCTCTTGGCCGTCCCACACCACCACTGCCTCGCGGCCGTAGTCGGCCAACCAGGCGTCCCGCCGCCTGAGCGCCGCCGTGGCCCCCTGGGCCGTTTCCGGTCGCTGTTCCTGCAGCAGCCTGAGCTCCCGCGCCCGGGACAGCAGATCGGCAAAGTGCTCGCGCTCGTCGGGCGGCCAATCTCGATCGGGCTCGGGATACGGCAGCACGACCAGGTAGGGCAGACCGGCGGTTTCGGCCGCTTCTGCTCCCAGCTGCTCGGCGCCTTGGCGCAGCCCGGTCGCCACCACCAGGTCGGGCTGCTCGCGAGCCCGTTCCGTCAGGTGGCGCACCATCCGCGCAAGTATGTCGTCGGCTGCCTCGGCCGGCACGTTGCGCTGGCCCAGCACCAGTACGGCGTGCTCCGGCAGCCCGGCCGAGCCGTCAAGAGTGCGGGGCCCGGTCGGCCCAGAAGTGGCAGGCGACTCGTCCAATTCTTGTGAAGTGCCGCCGACATCGTCCGCCACCCCGGAATCGTCACTGGGACTCGCCACATGGTCGGGCGCAGTGCTGGCAAAGGGGTCCGGTGGTCCGATCTCGTCCGGGTCGGCAGGCAGATTGTCGCCGGCGAAGTCGTCCTGGAGCCGCATGGCCTGCACCGCCAGTCGATCGGCCACGTCGTTCCAACGGTCTCCGGAGTGCCCCTTCACCCACGTGAAGCGGATCTCCTTGGCTCGTTGCCGGTACGCGTCGATCAGCGGTTCCCACAGATCTCGGTTCTTGACCGGCTTGCGCTGTGAGTTGCGCCAGTCCCGCGCCAGCCACCCCCGCCACCACCCGTCCCGGAAGCAGTTCACGACGTAGGCGGAGTCGCTCCGGATCTCCAACGGCCCCGCGTTGGCCAGCACAGCCTGCAGCGCGGCGTTGATCTCCATCCGCTGATTCGTCGTGCGATGGGCATGGCCGGCCGCGAACGGGCCATCGGGCACGACCCACGCCCAGCCACCGGGACCGGGGTTGCCGCTGCAGGCACCGTCGGTGTAAACGATCGTGGTCAACAAGCCTCCGAGCGGGCACGATGGTTGCGCAATGCCTGGTCGCGGCACTGTGGCGACCGGCGCGGCATAGGCGCGCCGCCGAGGTTAAACCGCGGCACGGAGCCATCGTCCAGTAGCGTTTAGCGAGATGACGAAGACGCCCCCTGCTGTGCCGGCCGCGGAACCGGCGCGTACGGCCACGGCACACCGGGCTGCGCCCGAGCCGGTGACCGAGAGGGGTCGCCGCACGCGGACTGCGCTCGTCGAAGCGGCTCGCACGGTGTTCGCTGAGCGCGGCTACATCGACGCCACCATCGGAGACATCACCGCCGAGGCCGACGTGGCCCACGGCACGTTCTACACATACTTCGAGTCGAAACACGACCTCTTCCAGCAGGTCGTGTTGGCGCTGGTGGCAGATTTCCAGGCCGCCGCCCACTCGCTTCCCCGCACCGGGGACGACCCCTACTCACGCGTGGCCCGGGCGAACCGTGGCTATCTCCGGGCCTATTCCCGCAACGCCCGGCTGATGGGCGTGCTCGAGCAAGTCGCCATGGTGGACCCCGAGCTGCGGGACATCCGGCTGGGAGTTCGCACGTTCTGGGTCGAGCGGGCCGAGCAGCGCATCATCCGCTGGCAGCAGGAGGGGCTGGCCCGCCCGGGAGTCGACGCCCACTACGCCGCCAACGCCCTTGGCGCCATGGTCGATCGCTGTGCCTTCCTGTGGTTCGTCATGGGCGAGCCCTACGAGGAAGACCGGGCCGTCGCCTCGCTGACCGATCTCTACGCCCACGCCCTGGGGCTGCCCCTTCCGGACGATCGGGACACCACCCCTGGTTTCAGCGATGATCTCCCGGGCGAGCCCGGCACACCGCCAGGCGACAAAACGGGGTGCCCAGACAACAGCACTGCCTGCGACGGCGCCTCGGCAGCCAGCGTCTGAGGCCCGCTCGCATGGCCGCGGGGTCGTTCCCGGTCACCGGCAATGCCTTGGCCGACGAGCTCATCTCGACGAACCCGTTCGCCCTGCTCGTCGGCATGCTGCTGGATCAGCAGGTGCCGTTGGAGTGGGCGTTCGGGTCACCGCTGCGGCTCCGGGAACGCCTCGGTGGCAAGCTGTCTCCGCAGGTGGTGGCGGCCATGTCGCCAGACGAAGTCGAGAAGCTGTTCCGGACGAAGCCCGCCCTTCACCGCTACCCCGGGTCGATGGCCAAGCGGACCCATGACCTGGCGGTCGAGCTGATCGCTCGTTACGACGGCCGGGCCGAGAACTTGTGGGATACAGCCTCGACGGGCCAGGAGCTGCTCGACCGTCTGCGCGCCCTGCCCGGGTACGGGGACGAGAAAGCCAAGATCCTGGTGGCGGTGCTGGCCAAGCGGTTCGCCGTCCGCCCGCCGGGGTGGGAAGCCGCCTGTGCGCCGTTCTCGGACGATGAGCCCAGATCAGCCGCGGACATCGATTCGCCCGAGGCCTTCGAGCGGGTCAAGGCCTGGAAGCGCACCATGCGTCAGCAGGGCAAGTCGAAGCAGGATTGACTCCGGAGATTCCGCAGCATCAAGACGCTGTGCCGCTCACGGATCTTCATTGCCGCTCACGGATCTTCGGCGCGCTCCATCTGCCGGCGGTTCCACTGACGGTCGAGCCAACCGATCAGCACCGCCACCGCCCGTGGGTCGAGGCGCAGGTCGTGCGAGGCGCCGGAGATGATGCGAAGGTCGGCGGAGCCGTGGGCGTCGGCCAGCACGCGGGCGTCGATCACCGGGACCGACGCATCCTCAGAGCCGTGCACCACCATCAGCGGGCGGTCCGCCAGGCCTTCCGCGCAGCGCGCGATACGCATGTCGCGCAATTGCGCGGTCCATTCCTCCATGTCCGCGGGATGACCCGGCGTCGTGATCACGCCGACCTCCCGGGCGAACTCGACCAGGCGGCGCGGATGCGACGCCCAGTCGTCGAAGTCCGCTGGCGCCGCCAGCGTCGCCACTCCCCGCACCCGGCTGTCCTGCGCGGCGGCGCACACCGCCAAGGCGCCCCCGGTTCCGAAACCCGCGAGCCACACGCCGCTGACGTCACGCTGGGCGGCCATGACATCTATCGCAGCCTTGAGGTCGTCGAGCCAGCCCGGCAGGCTGAAATCGCCCTTGGAAGCGCCGCAGCCCCGGAAGGCGAAGCTGAAGGCGAGCCATCCCTGCACTTCGGCCAGCCGCTCGGCCAGCGCCGGGAGCGTCGCATCAGCGGTGGCGGCTCCGCCGGCGACGGACGGGAAGCCGTGGCAGAGGACCAGCCCGGGTCGGGCTCTCAAGGAGCCGCGCGGGCGGGCCAGATGTCCGGTCAGCTCGCGGGCAGGCGGGCCGAACCGAATCTCGCGGGGATCGGGCGTCAACACCTGTGGCTGGGGCGCAGCGACCTCAGTCGCCGGCGTCTCGCTGGCGCTTCCAGAGCCGGTAGCCACGGTTGCGGGCCTCGGGCAGGGTGTCGGGAGCGAAACAGATGAAGCACTCGGAGGCCAGAAGCTCGGCAATCACCGGTGCGTGCTCGTCACCGAGCCGGTCGATGTCGTACACGACCTGCCGCCGCTTGTCGCCCAGGTACCGGTGGTGCTCGAAGCGAATCGGTCGGTCCACCCGCCACTGTGTAGCGCAGCGCCGCGACCGACGCCAGCACGAGACATCGCGCCAGCAGGAGACCATCGCCCGCACGAGACCATCGCACGCGCAAGACCATCGCACGCGCAAGACCATCGCACGCGCAAGACCATCGCACGCGCAAGACCATCGCACGCGCAAGAC
>JAXDQG010000310.1:0-7086 GCA_034667945.1 Acidimicrobiia bacterium
GTCAGTCCGAGACCGAGATGCTGTGGGTCGATCGAAAGCGGGCTGGTCACGGGGCCTGGTACGAGCTGTTTCCCCGTTCGTACGGCGGCTTCCGGGGCACCATGTCGCAGCTGCCCCGACTGGCCGAGATGGGCTTCGATGTTCTGTACCTGCCCCCGATCCATCCCGTCGGGCGAACCCACCGCAAGGGCAAGAACAACACGCTCAACGCCTTGCCCGACGACGTCGGCAGTCCCTGGGCCATCGGCGCGGAAGAAGGCGGTCACACCGCCATCAATCCCGAGCTGGGCACCGAGGCCGACTTCAAGGCCCTGGTCGAGGCGGCCGCGGCCCACGGCATCGAGGTGGCGCTCGACTATGCCTTGCAATGCTCGCCCGATCATCCGTGGGTGAAGGCCCATCCCGAGTGGTTCAACCAGCTGCCTGACGGCAGCATCCGCTACGCCGAGAACCCGCCCAAGAAGTACCAGGACATCTACCCGATCAACTTCTGGCCGGAGCGCGATGCCGACCGGCGAGAGCTCTGGGCCGCCTGTCGGGACATCCTGGAGCACTGGATCGCCAGGGGCATCCGCATCTTCCGGGTCGACAACCCGCACACCAAGCCCATGGCTTTCTGGGCCTGGGTGATCGCGGATGTCCACAGCCGCCACCCCGACGTGCTGTTCCTGGCCGAGGCGTTCACCGACCCCCCGACCATGGCCAAGCTGGCGGAGATCGGCTTCACCCAGAGCTACACCTACTTCACCTGGCGGTACTCGCGACAAGAGTTCACCGAGTACCTCACGACCCTGACGACGCCGCCGCTGATCGACACCATGCGGCCGAACTTCTGGCCCAACACGCCGGACATCCTCGAAGGGATGCTGCGGAACGGGTCGTTGGCCGCCTTCGCCCTGCGCTATGTGCTGGCGGCCACCCTGGTGCCCAACTACGGCATCTACTCCGGCTTCGAGTTGGGCGAGAACCGGCCTGCCTCTCCGGACAACACCGAGTACCTCGACTCCGAGAAGTACCAGAGCGTCACCCGCGACTACGGGCGTGAGCCCAACCTGGTCGACTTGATCAAGCGGGTCAACAGCAGTCGCCGCGTGCATCGGGCGTTGCAGGTGCCGGGGATCCGGTTCCATGGCACCGACAACGATGCCCTTGTCGTGTATTCCCGCGAGTCGCTCGACGGGCACGACGTCGTCCTGGTGGTGGTCAATCTCGACCCAACCGTTGCGCAGGCCGGCACGCTCGATCTGGACCTTGGTGCCATGGGCCTGCCGTGGGATGAGCCCTTCGAGGCGTACGACGAGCTCGTCGACACCACGTTCACGTGGCAGGGCCGATATCCCTGGGTCCGCCTAGACCCGGCCTACCAGCCGGCTCACTTGCTTCACCTACGCCGCCAGCCGTGAGTCGGGACCGTGTCGCAGGTACTTCCTCCGAAATGTGACGTGAGGCACGGTCTGCGAACAGAGCGCCACGTGGCGTCAGCATCACGTGGCGTAACACCTCGTAGCGTGTACGGGCGATCGGTCGCTCCTCCCACGACTCGACTGCATCCCGCCATTGCGATCCACGAGTTGGTAGCCCTGGTGCCGATAGCTGGAGCTCCGTAGCCGGAGCCCCAGCCGAACAAGACGAGACCTTCCCGAAGGACATGCCGAGCATGCCGATGACCCGTATCGACCCCGACGACCACCGTTGGTTCCAGCGCGCCGTTTTCTACGAGGTGGTCGTACGCGGGTTCAAGGACAGCAATGGCGACGGCACCGGCGACCTGCCGGGCCTGATCGAAAAGCTGGATTACCTCGAGTGGCTCGGCATCGACTGCATCTGGCTGCTGCCCTTCTTCAAATCGCCGCTGCGGGATGGTGGCTACGACATCTCCGACTTCTTCACCATCCACCCGAGCTACGGCGACCTGGCCGACGCCGTGCGCTTGGTCGAGGAGTCGCACAAGCGGGGCATCCGGATCATCGCGGACCTGGTCATGAACCACACCTCCGACCAGCACCCGTGGTTCCAGGAATCGCGTCAAGACCGGACCAACCCCAAGGCGGACTGGTACGTGTGGTCCGACACCGACCAGCTCTACCAGGACGCGCGGATCATCTTCGTCGACACCGAGCCGTCGAACTGGACGCTGGACAGCCCCCGCGGCCAGTTCTATTGGCACCGCTTCTTCCACCACCAGCCGGACCTCAACTACGACAACCCCGAGGTCTGTGCCGCCATGTTGGACGTGGTGAAGTTCTGGCTGGACATCGGCCTCGACGGATTCCGGCTCGACGCCGTGCCCTACCTCTTTGAGCGTCCCGGAATGAACGGCGAGAACCTGCCCGAGACGCATGAGTTCCTGCGGCAGCTGCGCAAAGAGGTCGACGCGCTCTATCCCGGCAAGGTGCTACTCGCGGAGGCCAACCAGTGGCCGGCGGATGTCATCGAGTACTTCGGCGCCTCGGGCGACGAGTGCCACATGTGCTTCCACTTCCCGCTCATGCCTCGCATGTTCATGGCGGCCCGCATGGAGACGCGCAAGCCGATCGTGGAGATCCTTGCCCAGACACCGGCCATCCCCGATGGCTGTCAGTGGGGCATCTTCCTACGTAACCACGATGAGCTGACGCTCGAGATGGTGACCGACGAAGAGCGCGACTACATGTACCAGGAGTACGCCAAGGACCCCCGGATGAAGCGGAACGTGGGCATCGCCCGCCGCCTCTTCCCCCTGATCGAGAACGACCGCCGGGTGGCCGAGCTCTTCCACGGCCTGTTGCTGTCGTTGCCGGGTTCACCCGTCCTCTACTACGGCGACGAGATCGGGATGGGCGACAACATTTACCTCGGCGACCGCGACGGCGTGCGTACGCCCATGCAGTGGACGCCCGACCGCAACGCCGGCTTCTCCACCGCTGACTTCGCCCAGCTATGCCTACCGCCGTTGATGGACCCGGTCTACGGCTTCCAGTCGGTCAACGTCGAGGCGCAGGTCCGCAACCCTTCGTCGTTCCTGCGCTGGATCCGCTCGATGCTGGAAGTCCGCCACACGAGCCCGGTCTTCGGCGTGGGAACCATGGAGGTGCTCGACCCGGCCAACGACGCGGTGTTCGCCTATGTGCGCTCTGGCGAGGACCTCGACGGCGACGGGCACGACGACGTCGTGCTGTGCGTGAACAACCTTTCGCGCTGGGCACAGCCGGTGGAGCTCGATCTGACCCGCTGGGATGGGTATGTACCGCTCGAGATGCTCGGCGGTGTGCGGTTCCCGCGCATCGGCCAGCTGCCCTACTTCGTCACGCTCCACCCCTACAGCTTCTATTGGTTCAAGCTCGTGAAGGACTGATGCCCATGGACGCAGCCTGGCTGACCGCCAAACGCTGGTACGGAGCGGCCGACCGGGAGTTGCGCTCATTGGCCGTGGTCGATCGGGAACGGGTGGTCCGCGGCCTCGAGTGGCAGGTGGTAGAAGCGTGCTTCGCGGAGGGCGAGCGGGCCTACTACCAGATCTTCTGGGACGACGACGCCGGCGAGGATGGCGCAGAGCGTGCCGAGTCTCTCCGCTGGCTACTACCAGAGCTGGGGCTGACGAGCGCCCGCCTTCTCAGTGGGGAGCAGTCCAACACGTCGGTGGTGTGTGAGCCGGGGCCGGTCGTCGTCAAGGTCTTCCGGCGCCTGACGGCCGAGGCGAATCCGGATGCGGTCGTCGTGCGCCGCCTCTGGGACAGCGGGTTCAGGGGCGTGCCGGAGCCTTTGTTCGAGCGTCGTCGCCCACTGGACGTGCCGGCCCTCTCCGGCGCAGCGGCTGCCGGCGACGAATCCGGCATCGATCTGGCCGTCGCTCGGCGCTTTCTCGTCGGCTCGGTCGACGGGTGGTCACTGGCGGTGGCTGCGGCCGACGGCTTTGAACAGGAAGCGGGTGACCTGGGCCGTCTGACCGCCGACATGCATCTCGCTCTGGTTCGGGCGTTCGACAGTCAGCCTCTGGATCCTGATGACACGGTCGAGACCATGGCCGCCGACGCGCACCGGGTTCTCGGCGCCGACGCTCCGGTGTCGGTGTTCCGCCGTCTGAGCGAGATGGGAGGCGGCCGAGCCATCAGGCCTCACGGCGACTACCACCTGGGCCAGGTGCTCCGCCACGAGCGGTCCTGGTATGTGCTCGACTTCGAGGGCGAGCCGGCCCGCCCGATTGCCGAGCGCATGCGGGCGTCGTCGCCGCTGCGAGACGTTGCGGGGATGTTGCGGTCGTTCGCCTATGCGGTCGCCGTCGCCGGGCACGACGCTTCCTGGGAGGAGGCGTGTCGTCGGGCGTTTCTCAGCGGTTACTTGTCCACGCCGGGCATCGACGCCCTGCTGCCGAGCGACCCGTTGCCGCTGATCGACGCCTTCGAGCTCGACAAGGCCGTCTATGAGGTGGCGTACGAGCGGGCGAATCGGCCCGATTGGGTGCCCATCCCCATGGCCGCCGTCGCCCGGCTGGCTGGCCAACGGCGTTGATCCGGCGAGATGCGCCGGCCGAGTACCGGAGGGGACTGTCCGCCGCTCTGCGCCACCGTGCCTTCACGGCCCGTGACCTGCGGCGTAGTGGTGTTCGGTCGGCCAGGATCCCATGACTTTGTCGCGACGAGATGGCATGTGTTACAACGCTCCGCCAGTTGATTACCCTCCAAAGCGCTCGATCGGCCTTCGATCTGTCCATTGCGCGGACGTCGCTGTTGCGGTCTTGTCATATAGCTTCGTGCGCAATCGGTGCCTGCTAGTGATGAGAGCGCGAGCATCATAGCTGGTCAAGCCATGTGTCACCGCGCCAGTAAGGCCTCGGGACGTTGCCGTCATCGAAATCTGGTTGACAAATGCGATCAGAGTTAAGGCAACTTCATTGCGGCTGAGCTTGCTTCGTCATAAAAACCGTGCGACCGTAACGTCCTCGTCATCAGAGACGGTTCGACCCTCGGAGGCACGGGTATATGCGGCGGCAGTTTGCGCACGGGGAAGCGTTCGACTCGGTTATCCCGTTGGGGGAAGACGAGTCCGGAGACTTCCCCGGCGTGTTCGGTCGCACAGGCCGCATGGCGGCCCTCGGGGTCGCCGCGGCGATGGCGCTCGGCAGCGTAACCGTGCCCTCCACCACCGGCACAGATCACCTGTCGGCCGCCTGGGCTGCTCGCGTGGCCGACGCCACCACCCATGCCGCCGGCGATGTCCTGACGCTCTTCGCCTCCCCGGTGCACGCGGCCGCCAACCTGTTCGGAAGCGACAACGCGAGCGTGGCGCCGGCGCCAGTGGGCTTGCCGTCCATCGACGTGAGCCACGTGGCTTCCGCCATGAACCGGTCCCGCCTCGTCGCACAGGACTGGGCCAACCAAGCCGAGGCAGCCGCCGCCGTGGCCCGCCAGGCCGCCGCAGATGCGGCCGCGGCGCAACAGCAGGCTGCCGCGGTCGCAGCGGCTGCTGCCCAGCAAGCCGCGGCGCGAGCCGCTGCCGAGCAGGCCATTGCCCAGCGAGCCGCTGCTGAGCAGGCCATCGCCCAACAGGCTGCCGAGCAGGCAGCCGCCCAGGAGGCAGCTGCCCAGCAGGCGGCGGTCGAGCAAGCAGCCGCTGAGCAAGCGGCTGCCGAGCAAGCGGCCGCCGATCAGGCCGCCGCGGAAGAAGCTGCGGCCGAGCAGGCACGGGCAGCCCAACGCAACAATGGCGGTGGTTCCAACTCCGACGGGGGATCGGCATGGGGTGGGCGTGCCGCCGCTGTGGCCGCCGCTGTGGCAGCCCCGGCGTTGGTCGCCGCCTCGCCGGCGACGCTCGGAACTGCGGGGGCAGCCGGTCAGACCACCGCCGCCGAAGATCAGTTCGTCGATCTGGTCAACATCGAGCGGGCCCGGCTCGGGCTCCCCGCGCTGCAGTTCGACGGCTCGCTGCTCCATGCAGCGCGTTCCCAGGCCAACGTGATCGCCTCCACCGGGTCGCTGTCCCATCAGAGCCTTTCCCCGCTGCTCGGACCATTCCGCGTAGCCGGCGAGAACGTGGGCTACGGCCCCAGCATCGGTGTCGTGAACGATGCCCTGGTTCACAGCCCGGGCCACTACGCCAACATGGTGAATCCGTCCTTCAGGTACATGGCCACCGCAGTCGTGACCACGCCCGACGGTCGCTATTGGGTCTCGCAGGTGTATGGCGGCTGAGCCCGCTCGGCGATCCGGGCTTGACCGCTCGGTGGCTGAAGTCCGTCGAGCACACGCTTTCTCCGGGGGCACGTCATCTTTCGGCGATTGGACGTCCTTGGATTCGGGCATCGGTTCAGAGGCCGCACGGCCACGCGGCGACTCGTCCGAGAGGAGCAGTCACCTGCGTGCGTGGTGACGGCTACGCGCACTGGCGTGTCCTGATCCGCTCGGAGAAGCGTTCCACGACCTTTACCCTGGAGGACCGTGTCAGCCCTCGATCCCGAGCTGGCCTCACTCCTCGCCGGCACCCACACCGACCCTCATCGGGTCCTGGGTGTTCACGAGCAGCCTGATGGCCGCTGGCTTGTACGCTTCCGACACCCCGGCGCCGGCCGCGCGTCTCTGGTCGTAGGTGAGACCATCCGGCAGATGCGGAAGGTCCACCCCGCCGGTCTGTTCGAGGTTCTGGTCGACGAGCAACCCCCGCTCGACCATCGCTTCGATCTGCAGCTGCTCGACGGCAACCACCTGATCGCCGGCGACCCCTACGTCTTCCCGCCCACCGTGGGCGAGCTCGACAAGCATCTCTTCGGCGAGGGCCGCCACGAGCGGCTCTGGGAGAGCCTCGGTGGTCGGGCGACCGTCCATGAGGGTGTCCCCGGCGTGGCGTTCGCCCTCTGGGCGCCCAACGCCCGGGCCGTGCGGGTGGTCGGTGACTGGAACGGCTGGGACGGCCGTGTCCACCCGATGCGCGCTCTCGGGGCGCCAGGCATCTGGGAGCTCTTCGTGCCGCTCATCGGCCCGGGTCAGCGCTACAAGTACGAGCTCGTCGATGCCAGCGGGCGCCTGGTCATGCGGGCCGACCCCATGGCACAGGCGGCCGAGTGCCCGCCCGCCACGGCGTCCATCGTGGCGGCGCATGAGCACAAATGGGGCG
>JAXDQG010000311.1:0-4767 GCA_034667945.1 Acidimicrobiia bacterium
CAGCTTGGGCGTCTGCTTCTCGAGATTCTGATAGATCCCGTCGATGCCGCCGTAGGTCGTGATCAGCTTGGCGGCGGTCTTCTCGCCAACGCCCGGCACGCCCGGGAGGTTGTCGGATGTGTCGCCCCGCAGCGCGGCGTACTGGACGTACAAGGTGGGAGGCACACCGGTGCGCTCGGAGATTCCAGCTTCGTCGTAGAGGGCGTAATCCGAGACGCCCCGGCGGTTGTACAGCACCCTGACCAGCGGGTCTTCCACCAGCTGGTAGCTGTCACGGTCGCCGGTGACCACGATCACCTCCCGGCCGTTGTCACGCGCCCGGGTGGCCAGGGTGGCGATGATGTCGTCGGCCTCGTAGCCGGGCAGCTCGAGGATGGGAATGTGCAGCGTCTCGATGACCTGGCGGACCAGGCCGATCTGCTGGCGGAGGATGTCGGGCGCGGCCGTCCGGTTGGCCTTGTAGGTGTCGATCTGCTGGTGGCGAAACGTGGGCTCGGGCCGGTCGAAGGCCACCGCGATGCCGTCCGGCCGGTGATCGCGCACGAGGTTGATCAGCATCGATGTGAAGCCGAAGACTGCGTTCGTGACCTGACCGGAGGCCGTCGCCATATCCGCCGGCAGCGCGAAGAACGCGCGGTAGGTCAGCGAGTTGCCGTCGATCAGCATCAACCCGGGCATCCAGGCCAAGGTACTCGCGCCGCGGTGCTCGACAGCCGTCCGTGGGGAGCCCGGCGCGCTGCCGACCGGCCGGTGAGAAGGAGCTAGTCCGTCGGGGGTAGGAGCTCGCCGGCGACGACCTGGCTGGCGACCACCTTCATTGTGGTCCGCTCACGCATGGCGGTGGTCTGGATGAAACGGAATGCGGCCTGCTCGGCCAGGCCGTGCTCGTCCATCAGCCGTCCCTTGGCCCGGTCGAGCAACTTGCGGGTCTCGAGCCGCTCCTCGAGCGTCTCGGTCTGTTCGTGCAAGGCCCGTAGCTCAGCGTACCGGCCGAGTGCGACCTCGATGGCCGGCACCAGGTCGGCCCGCTGAAACGGCTTGATCAGATACGCCAGCACACCGACGTCGCGCGCTTGGGTGATGAGCTCGCGCTGACTGAACGCCGTGAGAATGAGCGTGGCGGCCAGTCGCTCCTCGTTGATGAGCCGGGCCGCCTCCAGCCCGGTCATGCCGGGCATCTTGATGTCGAGGATCACGACATCGGGCCGAAGCTGGCGTGTGAGCTCGACGGCCTCATCGCCCTGGCCGGTCTCGCCAACGACCTCATAGCCCTCTTCGACAAGGGTCTCCTTGAGATCGAGACGGATGATGGCCTCGTCTTCAGCGATCAGCACGGTCGTCACGTACCTTGCAAGCCTCCTGGTGAAAGGGGCAAGCGGCAGCCCCGGTGTGATCGAGAAGGGTTGAGCGGAGCCAAGCGCTCAGTCCTCCATGGTCTCGAGCAGGCGGTCGAGCAACTCGTCCTGCGTCCGCTCGAGCCTGGCGATCTCGGCAACCAGGTCGGCCCGGTGGCGATCCGATGCGTCTGCGTGCCGCTGGGCAGCACGATGGTCGCGTTCCGCCATGGGATTTTCCGAGACGATGGCCCGCAGGCGCGCGTCCTCGGCGTCGTCGGCGAAATGGCGATGCTGCTCTTCAGCGACACGAAGATCGTCCCTGAGCTGCGTGAGCCGTTTGGCGACGTCGGAAAGCCGCCGCTCCACCTTCGGGCGGGACATCGGGCCAGTGTAGGTTGCAGCGCCGATGCCTCGTGCGACCCTGGCCTCGGTGCTCGTGTTGCTGCTGGTGGCGGCGGGTCTGATGTCTTGTTCGAGCGGAACTCCGCGAGCAGCCGGATGCGGGCCTGTCGAGCGTCAGCAGGCGCAGTTCCCCGCCAACCACGTCCTCCCCGGCCAGCCTGAGCCGACCTATCTCTCCGACCCACCGACCTCTGGTCCGCACGCCGCCTTGGCGCGCGTCGACCCGGTCTACGAGGCCCCCCTCCCCCGCCCCACCCAGGTCGGCATCCTCGAGACCGGCAAGGTGCTGGCCCAGTACCGTCCCGACCTCCCCGCCGATCAAGTGGCCCGGCTGAAGCAATTGGCCGGCGGGCAGCTGGTGGTGGCGCCCAACCCAGGACTCGACAAAGGCGTCGTCACCACTGCCTGGCTGTACGCGCAGCGCTGCGCGTCTTTCGACGAGGCCACGGTGAAGGCCTTCGTCGACAAGCACGGCGCCCAAGGGCCGGGCGGTCACCCTGCCAGCAGCACCTCCAGTTCCAACCCCTAGCTGGCTCGCGTCGATTGCTGTCCGCTCGGACGACGGTCCAGTGCTCAGAAGCAAGATGTCGTCCCGCTGCTGGTTGGCCCCGGTGCGGTTGGCCAGAAGTCGTCCGCTCGGCGCTATCCGCGGCTATGTCGCGGGCGCGGACAGCGCCTCCCGGACAACGCCCCGGTGCCGTTGGCCAGAAGTCGTCCGCTCGGCGCTATCCGCGGCTTAGCGTGCGGCGAATGGCTCCATCCCTGCGCTTCGGTGTCGCCTACGACTTCCGCAATCCGCCCGACTCGGGGCTGCCGAATCCCGATCTGTACGCCCAGGTGCTCGAGCAGGCCTCGGTCGCCGAGCAGCTGGGATACGACATGATCTGGTTCACCGAGCACCACTTCGTGGAAGACGGGTATCTGCCCTCGTGGATCCCAGTGGCGGGGGCAGTGGCGGCTAGGACCGAGCGCCTTCGGATCTCCACCGACATCGCCCTGCTGCCCTTCTACCATCCACTCCGATTGGCCGAGGACCTGGCCGTGCTGGACAACCTGTCGGGTGGTCGCATCGAGATGGGCATCGGACTCGGCTATGCGCCCCATGAATTCGCCGGGTTTCGCATCCCGGTCTCACGGCGGGTCTCGCTGACAGAGGAGGGCCTCGACATCCTCCGGCTGGCGTGGCGCGGCGAGCGCTTCAGCTACCGCGGCAAGCGCTACGAGGTCGATGACCTGCTCGTCACCCCAGCCCCCGTGCAGCCCGGCGGTCCGCCCTTGTGGATGGGGTCCATGACGGAAGCGGGAGCGCAGAGGGCCGCGCGGTACGGATTGCACATGCTTCCGCAGGGCAGGCGATCAGCCAGCTTGGACGTGTGGCGAAAAGAGATGCGGGCCGCCGGCCATGATCCCGACGAGCGACGCGTCGGCATCATTCGCTCCTTCCTCGTCACCGACGACCGCGAGCGGGACTGGCCACCGGTGCGGACTGCGGAGCGTTATCGGATGGAGGTCTATGCCCGGTTCTTCCGCGAGGCCAACACGTCGTTCACGACGGGCGGACCAGACGACATCCCACAGAGCTGGGTTGTGGGCGACGCCGATCACGTCTATCGAGAGCTTTCGGCCTTCATCGAGGAGTACGGCTTCACCGACCTGATCACTTGGGGTGCTCCGCCGGGAATCCCGCCGGAGCGGATGACTCCCAACCTCGAGCGGTTTAGCCGGGAAGTGATGCCCCGTCTGCGGGAACGATTCAGCTAGCGGGCGCTAGGTCAGCGCCCGAAGGTATCGATGGCATGCGAACCGACGGCTTCGCCAAGCGGACGGAGGCGAGCAGACGGCTCTCGGAGTCTGTCGGCGCCAAATGGAGAGCTGGTATTACCCGCTCACGCCAGAGTGGGGCGTCCTATAAGTTCTGAATGCACCCCACAGCGACATCCTTTCGCCGTGTCGAGCCGAGTGTGCTGGGCCCCCACAACCGTAAAGGGCAGATTCAGCAGAGCTCCGTACCGGCGAGGAAGCGGACGCACTGATGGCCAGTAGGAAGATCGCCTACCGGCCTCCCGCCTGTCAGGATGTGCATACGTGCTCGACGTCGGGATCTTGGCTCCCAAATGCGCCGCGCCCATTTAGCTCCGTCGTCTTTCTCTATACCCATATATGGTTACACCGAGAGACAAGGCGCGTCGATGCACCTAGACGCCCGGGTACCCACGGGGATTGCGTTCGTAGGGCGTCCCAGGAGAAACGACCGTGGTGTTTCCACCCATTCGGTTTCCCCTCGCCCACGTATAGGGCACAATAGGCAGGTCAGGCGGGCGATTCGCAGGCCTCCGGTGCCGCTTCTTGCAGACGAGGATGGTGTGATGGCGTGGCGAAGGTTCTCGGCGGGCGGTCTGACGATCGATGTGCAATTCGGCGACCCCACGCTGCTGGTCGTCATAGGCAATGTGTATGCCGACCGCCGCAGTGCGTTGCGGGAAGCACTCGAGGCCGCAGCCGGATGGCCCGGTTCGCCGGACATCGAAGTCAATCTCGTTCTCGCCCGCTTCCAGGACGACGTCGCCTGGTCTGACCTTCTGGCGGCACAGGACAGTTGCAAGGATCAGGGACGACGCTTCACCATGACCTTCGGCGGCCGCGCCAAGCTGGCCGCGATCAACTGACATCGGCATGCGTGGGCGGCCGGGCGGCGCATAAACCTTGACCCTGCTCCGCGCCTCGCTTCTCTGCCTCGGAGTAGTCATCTACCTGTCGCCTTTGTTGATCGGTGCGGGACGTCGGGTCAACAGGCTCGGCCTGCTGGCAATAGTCAACTTGCTCGGCATGCTTTTTGGCGGTGTCGGATGGCTCGTGGCAGCTGCCGAGCACGAGGGATTCGGCGAGGTCTTGATACTCGCCGGAGTCTGGGGCGCAGGAACCCTGGTCGGCGTCAGCTGGGTCATCGCCCTCGCGATAGCGTGCGGTACGACCGATCGCGCCACCTCTTCCGGGACGGATCGCGCGCCTGTAAGGACCGCAGCCGAAC
>JAXDQG010000312.1:0-6974 GCA_034667945.1 Acidimicrobiia bacterium
GTCGGTGACAGCGGTGAACGGCGAGCGCTCTGGCGCTCAGCCCCACGCTGCCAGGGGTCGCGTATCGCCTATGTGGCCCCGCCGACCCTAAGTCTTCCGCACCCCTGCCCCCTGTTGATCCCCCCGACGCCTGCGAAGCACGGTCGCGACTCGCGAGCGCTCCGTCCCGAAATATCGGACAAGCGTCCTGGCCGAGTGACCTGGCCGAGTGACCTGGCCGACTGACCTAGAAAGTAGACCACATCAGGGCAGGGCGCAACCGGCCCAAGACCCAGGCCTCATCGGCATGGTGGCGAGTCCCTGCTACTTGTGGAACGCCGCCTCGAACTGTTTCGCATCGCGGGCGTTCTGAATCACGTCAGATCGCGGGCAGGTCGTCGCACGGGCCGCCAACCTGCAGCGCCGCTTCTGCCGTCGGGCGAATTTCGGGTCCCCCTCGATATGAAGGTAGTCATCCGGTCGCGAAATACAGGGCCTCGATGGCCCGTCGTTGTCGAATGCTGCCGACCTCGGGAATACCTTCTATCTAGACGCCTGCGCCAATAGGCGTGCCTCGGCGGGGCGACGCCCCGACGGGGTGGCATAGCCGTGTTGGAGCGAACGACTTTCCGCGCTCGCTCTTAGTGCCCCGCGCGGGACACCGGAGCAGCGCACGGCCAGGTATCGCAGCGCGCGAACTCCGGCATGGCTCAATGGCGCTCCAGCAGTCGCAACGACTCGGGATTAGCCGCGCCTGAAGAGCGGCTCGGGCTTGTTGGCCTTGCTGAGCAGGTCCTTGACCACAGGCCCGAGGTCTGCAGCAACCCAACGGTCCTTCTGGCTGGCCTCCTGGTTGCGGGTCCAGCCCTCGAGCACGCCGATCTTGCCCCCGATGACCTCGAAGACCTGGCCGGTTACGCCCACAGCTTCCGTGCTTCCCAGCCAGCACACCAGTGGCGACACATTCTCCGGCGCAGCCCAGTCGAACGCCCCTTCTTTCACCTCGGTACCGAAGCCCAGGGGCTCGGTCATACGGGTGCGGGCGCCTGGGCCGATGGCGTTGACCCGCACGCCATAGCGCTTGAGCTCCTTGGCCGCGATGATCGTGAAAGCTGCGATCCCCGCCTTGGCTGCGCCATAATTGGTCTGACCCGGATTGCCGAAAAGACCGGCGCCGGACGACGTATTGATGATGCAAGCGTCCAGCGTCTCGCCACCTTTGACCAGATCACGCCAGTAGCTGGCGGCGTATTTGGACGGCGCGTACGTGCCTCGCAGGTGAACGTACATGACCGCGTCCCACTCGTCGCCGCTCATGTTGACGAGCACGCGGTCGCGCAGGATGCCGGCATTGTTGATCAGTACGTCGAGCCGGCCGAAGTGGTCGATGGCGGTCTGGATCAGGTTTCGAGCCCCGGCGTCGGAGGCGATGTCGTCGCCATTGGCGACCGCCTCGCCCCCCATGCCCCGGATCTCCTCGACGACGTCGTGGGCTGGCCCGGTGGCCGCTCCCGATCCGTCGACCTCTCCGCCGAGGTCGTTGACGACAACCTTGGCACCGTTGGCGGCGTACTCCAGCGCGTGGGCGCGGCCGAGGCCTCGACCGCCCCCGGTGATCGCCACAACCCGACCCTCGACCAACTTGCTCATCGCGAAATCCCCCGTCGAACTCGAACCGGCTGGGCGCTTGCCATCCGGCGGAAACCGGCGGCCCTCGGGCGACGAAGGTAGCCGATGGCGTCACGGCGGACGGCAAGCGTCAGACGGTCCTGCTCGATGCGCGCCTGCGCGGCCTGAGCCCGTGCACGTCAGGTCGGTCACCCGGACGGCTCAGGCGATTAGGCAAGGTCAGCGGCGCCAAACACCACGTTGAACCGGTCGCACCAGATGACCACGGTCCGGTAGCGGGCGTCCGCATCGGCCGGCACCTCGTAATTCTGGTCACCGACATTGCCCTTGAGATCGCCGAGCTCCACGAAGTTGTCGTCGAAGGCACTCTGCGGGCCATTGGCCGTCACGCCGGCTGTCAGGTACACGTGCACGTCGGGCCCGTTGGAGGTCGAGAAGTCGGTGAGCCGCAAGAAGCGCTGGCTGCCGTCCGTGAGGATCGATGCGTGCCCGGACGTGTCGTGCTCGCGGCTGATGAACTGGCCTTGGACTTCGACCCGTACGACCGGCGCCGTCGTCGTCGTAGGCACGCTCGTCGTCGGCGCGCTCGAGTTGGCCAACGGGCTCGGCACGGTCGTCGACGCAGACGTCGTCGGTGCGGGAGTCAGCGGCGCTGGATGTAGCGCCGCCGACTCAGCCGCACCCCAACGGAAGACCGGCGGCGCCTCGGCGACGCGCTCGTCGATGAACAGCGTCTGCACCTCGAACACGGCAACGGCCAGAGCGGCGACCACCGCCAGGATCGCGCTGACGCCAGCGATGACCCACCGTCGTCGACGACGCCTGCCCGTCGCCTCGACAGGAGCTGTGTCAGCCGGGTCAAGGCTCACAAGTCATGGCCTCCCTGGCCGGCTGCATCACCAGAGCGAGCGGGCCAATTCGAGCGCCGGAGTTGTCAGCGATCGGCGAGGAGTCGGACTGCGCCCGCATGGCGACCTCCCAGGACTCGACGTGATCGTAATCACGACTGCTCGGCCCACGACGCCGTTTGACCGATCGGGCCCAAGGTGCGGCACCCGTCAATTCGAGCTTGGCTGACTGAGCCCGGCCTACGCCGGCTCGGCCAGGTAGAAGACGTTGCCATCGATGTCCTTGAAGGAGAACATCAGCGGCACGCCGGGCCAATCGAGGAGTTCGGAGACCTCGACGCCGCGTTCCGCCATGGTGACATGCTCCGCTCGTGCATCTCTGGTGACGAGCCTGATGCCCGTATCGATACCGGCGGGATAATCGTCCGATGCTGCCACGATGGCGATCGATACCGCTGACCCCGGTGGCGCCACTTCGATCCAGCGAAAGCCCTCCTTTAGCTCGGCGTCGAATTGCTGCACGAAACCCAGGCGATCGGTGAAGAACTTCGTCGTTGCGTCCAGATCATTTGCCGGAATGGCAACGGTGCGGATGGTTGTGATCGTCGTCGTCGGCACAATGCGCTCCTTCGTCCTGCGACTACCTCTTCAGACGAAGCGCAGGACCACGACTCATCGGCAGGTAGGCGAGGGTGGTCAGACGTGGGCGTACCCGCCGCCCACCAGGTGGTGACGACTTCGGTACGCGCGCGGGGGCCTTGGCGGATACGTCGGCGGTTCCGCCGCCTTCGTTGGTGGCCGGTACGCCGAGAACACTGCGCCCAACTCTGACCGCCTGCGAACCGCATCCGTCTCGGTCGGCAAGAGCTGGATCCCAATTCCCGAAGCGCTTGCAGGCTTCGATTACACGTTGACGATGAACAGCTAGATCTCGAGCTCTCCATCGACTCGGTCACTCTGCGCCGGTACCGCCGCCTGCTGGTTCTGCGACGCGGGTCGATTCCGGGGGGGGTATGACGAGCATCATTGTCGTTACACGCCCTCGACTGGCTGCGGTGATGGGCCGGGGGCGCTCGTAACGACGTGTTGAACTCTCTCCGGCAGGCCGAGGCGGGGTGGCACCCGTAGCGGTCGTTACGTCAACGGATCGAACCACACGTCGAGCCCAGCTAGCCGGAGCACATCGGCCACGGCAGGGTTCGGGTTTCGTAGCTGAAAGCCGAGCGTCCGCTGTTGGAGTGCAATAAGCGCGTAAACGCCATTGCTATCGAGGTACGTGATCCCGGCGAGATCAACGATGATCCGTCGATTTCTGTTGAGCGGGTGGTCGGCCAATCGCACGACTGCTTCGGTGCAGGACGCGTCGAACTCGCCTGCCGCTATGACCAGCATGGCATCGCCGGCTTTTTCGGCGCGCAGCGTTGGCCGACTGCAAGCCATGGGCCCTCCATATGGGTTGCGACTCCCGCGACGGTTCGCTGCTCTGCTCTTCAGCGTCGCGACTTCGCGGATCATCGCACTACCTCTCCTCTGCCTGTCGATCGGCAGAATGACCGATACGGACAGATGCCTGGCACCGTGCCCGGACCCGATTCCCGGCGGCCGCCGGCGGCTAGGTTGCTCGTGAGGAGACGAGCGCGACGGCGAAGGGCTGAAGGCGCCGGAGTAGCGCTCGATCGCAAGATGGCCGAACCATGGGCCGGCGCGCTGGAGATCGCTGTGGAGGTTGGGGCGATCGCGTTGGCGCCGGCAACGAGCGAGGAACGGGCGCAGGCAATCCTCGAGGTGCTCTACCGGGTGCTGCCGTTCCAGGCGGCCCAGATCAGTTTGGTCAACCCACAGGCACGCGAGCCCGCATCCCTCGTTGTCCAAGGGTACGACGACGAGCTGGTGGCCTACTCCAACAGCTCGGCAGTCATTGACGAGTTCGAACTGCTCGGCCTGCACCGAGCCGGGCCCCCGATGCGGGTCAGCGATCTACCCGTCCCGCCGGAGGAGGTACGCGGCTGGGCGGAGTACCTTGCCCCCGCTGGGTTCCGGGGAGGGCTTTCGACGGGGCTGCATACGTCGGACGGCCGCTACATCGGGGTTCTCGGCTTGAACACCGACACCGTCCTGCATCCGACAGTCGCCGCCCGCGACCTGATCGGTGTGATCGCACCGGTGATCGCGTGCGCGGTCGACCCGCTCCGCTCGGTCGCCTGGGCGGCCCGGCTGGTCCATGACGCACAAGCCGGGATTGTGCTGACGCGCACGAATGAGGTGCTCCCGCTCCCTGGGCTGCCGTTTCACGAGCTGTTGTCCAACGGTTCGGGTGTCTTGCCCGTCGCCGCCAAGTTGGCCGGCGAACACATGTATGCCTCGTTTCTGTGCCCGGACGCGGGATCGGGCATGGAAGAACGCCACGTGCGCATTTCCGTGGTGGCCTGCACGCCGCAGCCTCCCTACTACTTGGTGGCCGCGGTCGTGGCGTCCCCCGCCGGAGACATGCATGGGCTAACTCCACGTGAGTTGCAACTTCTCGGCCTGCTCATCGAAGGCTGGCCCAATCGCCGCATCGCCAGCGCCCTCGCCATCGCAGAACGAACCGTCGCGACGCACATCGAGCACATTTTGGCCAAACTCTGCGCCCGATCCCGTGCCCTGGCCGCCGTCCGAGCCCTCAAAGAGGGCACATACGTCCCACGGCAGCTCACGCCCACGTACGGCGCCCAGAATGACTGAGCGGGAGGCCGGAGTCCGGCGCACCACGCCAAGTGTCGGTATAGCTACAACACGACCTTGCGGCGGCTTGTCAGACGAGAAACCCTAGGCCTGCCCTCCAGGAACGACGTCCCCGCTCATGACACGCCTATTTATTGCTGCTGATGCCGTGCTCACGGGCCCAAATCGCGGCTTGGGTCCGGTCCGTCGCCCCGATCCTGGTGAAGATGTTGGTGAGATGGGTCTTGACGGTTGCTTCGACGATGCCGAGCCGCCGGGCGATTTGCTTGTTCGACAGGCCGCTCGCCACGAGCGCCAGCACTTCTCGTTCTCGTTCGCTGAGCGGGGCGCCTCCGGACGCGGCGCGGTCAGCCACGAGCACCCTCGCCACGCGGGGATCTAGCGGTGCGTCTCCCCGCGCTGTCGTCCTGATGGCACGCAGCAGGTCTTCTGTGTCGGCGTCCTTGAGGACATAGCCCACGGCACCTGCCTGGACGGCTGCCAGGACTCGTGAGCGGTCGCCGAAGCTACTGAGCATCATGATGCGCGCATCAGGGTTCTCGGCGAGGATGCGTCGCGTCGCTTCAACGCCATCGACGTCTGGCATTGAGATGTCCATGATGATGACGTCGGGTCTCGTGCGCTTGGCGAGCTCGATAGCCTCCGCGCCCCCGGCCGCGCTCGAAACGAGTTCGATGTCGGCCTGCTCCTCGATGAGCGCTTCGAGGCCGGCGCGCACCACCCTGTGGTCGTCCACCACCAGAACGCGGATCATGTCAATGGGATTCGTACGTCAACGGTGGTGCCGGCGCTGGGCTCCGACTCCACCCGCACCGTGCCACCGACCGCCCCGACGAGGTCCGTGATCAGGCGCAGGCCGAAGTGCCCGGTAGCCGGTCCGCTCGCCGAGTCCTCCTCGGCATGGAAGCCGATGCCGTCGTCCACGACCAGAAGCTGCACCTCATCATCGGCAACTCTGACGGTGACGATCGCGTGGGCGGCCTTGGCGTGCTTGACGATGTTCCGCAGCGCCTCTTGGGCGGTGCGGTACACCAACATGGTGGTCCGCAGGGGAAGACGGAGCTCGTCATGAACGTCGACCACTACCTGAATTCCCCGGCCCGCCAAGGGGGCGACGAGGTCGGACATGGCGACGGCGAGCCCGGTGTCCTGCAGGTTGGGCGGGTAGATCTCGACAAAGAGCGATCTGAGGGACCGGATGGCTCGGCGGGTGTCGTCCACCGACGTGCGAAGGGCCAAGGCGGACCGGCCGTCGCCTGCCCGGTCCACGCGGTCGGCGACCACCGCCAGCGAGTACATCACCCCGCTGAGGTCCTGAACCGCGCCGTCGTGGATGTCAGCCGCGATGGTTCGGCGATCGTCATCGCTCATCTGCAGCGCTCGTCGGAGAAGCTGCTCACGCTCCTGTTGCGCGGACCTGAGCCCTCGGGCCAGCCGACCCGCCAGCGGGATTTGGATGATCTGCAGGAGAACCAGCGCAACAAGCGTGACTGGCATGAACGTGAGCCAGATCCGTCCGGCGTTCTGGTTGACCGTGTCGTACCGGTGATACGTCTCGAACAGCAGCTGTCCGCCGGTTGGCGACGGCAAGGGGACGTAGACCTCCAAGAGTTTGCCCTCGGATCCGAAGTTGTTGTCGGCGGCGTCAGGCGGATTCACCTCGGCCTGCACCGAGTTCGTATCAAGGGCATGGCGGGCATCGTCACGAAGCGGGTACGTGCGGCCAATCTGGGCCGGGTCGTCGGAATACAGGATCTGCCCGGCGGTGTCCCACAAGCGCGCGTGTACCAAGGG
>JAXDQG010000313.1:0-2765 GCA_034667945.1 Acidimicrobiia bacterium
CATGGTGGCCGTGTGGTGGTGGCGGTGCGGACGCCGTGCTGGGCGACTCTGCCGGCATGCCAGCCGCTGGCCGCGACCCTGAGCGCCCACCGGGTGGTCCTGGCCCCGATGACGGAGCTCGAGTTGCGACGGGCCGTTCTCGGCGTGGCCACGGCCAATGACCTGGTGCTCGAGCCTGCTCTGGTCGACGCGGTGCTCGCCGAGATGGCAGGCCAGACGATGGCGCTCCCGCACCTGTTCGAGGCACTGCACGCGACATGGCGGCGTCGTACCGGTCAACTTCTCACACTGGCCGGCCACCTGTCCGCCGGCGGCGTCGCCCGGGTTGTCTGCAGTTGCGCGGATGCTTGTGCCGGCCAGCTGACCGCTCGTCAGGAACGCATTTTGGACGCGGTCCTGGTGCAACTGGTCGAGGTCGGCGTACAGCGATCCGACGATCGGCGCCGGCCATGCCCACTGGTCGAGCTGGACGACCTGCCCTTCGACAGCGCGGAGACCAAGGCGGTGGTGGAGGTACTGGCAGCTGCCCGGCTGGTCGCCATCCAAGGTGACTGCGTCGCCCTGGTCCACGACGCCCTGGTGCACGGCTGGCCGCGGTTGACCCTGGCGGTTGAAGCCAGGCGAGGCGCCCTCCGGGAGGAGCGTCAGCTTCTCGAGGATGCATTGCGCTGGCACCAGCATGGTCACGACTCCTCGTTCCTCTACGAGGGCGGGCGGTTGCGGGCGGCCAGCCGTCGCGTGGCCCCGCCGGACAGCGCGTCCACCTCACTCGTGGCGCGATTCCTCTCGGCGGCGGCCGCACGTCGTCGGCGTCGCCGGCTCACCATCGGCGGTATGACCACCCTGACCGTCGTGGTCACGGCCGCCATCGCCTTCGTCCCTGCCCTGTGGAGCGCGCAGCGGGCGGCGGCCACGCGACAGGACACGCAGAGTCCACTGGTGGCGGTCCCCAGCGCGGCCGGGCGTTCGGCGTTCTTGGAGTCGCACGTCGTTACCGTGGCCCAGTACCGACGATGCATGGGTGACCAGCACCGCTGCCCGAGCCCCGAACGTGAGTTGTACCAAGCCGCCCAGCCCTCCGACCCGATGACCGACGTGACCTTCACGGCAGCCGACGCCTATTGCGCCTGGCTGGGCCGGAGCTTGCCCACCCTGCAGACGTATCTCGATGCCCTCGGCGTCGCTGGCGTCAGCGGACTCGACGATGGGATGAAGGAGTGGACCAGAACCCGGGTCGGCTCCACCGACTCGCTTGCCGACGACTGGCAGCGGGGCGAGCCGATCGGTCGGTTTCTCTACTTCCTCAACGACAAGCAGGCCCTGGCGGCCGAGCCCAGGCCCGTGGCGCGCTCGACGGCCCTGGCGAGCAAGCGGATACTGAACGTGATGAATCCCCGCTCCGGCGGAGTGGATGTGGGATTCCGTTGTGTCAAGGAGGGATCAACTGTGTCAAAAGAGGGATCCGCGCCATGACCCGTGACGCCCTGACCGGGGCCGCAGCTGTTCGCTGCGGGAGGAACCAGCCGAATGTGTACACCTCCCGCTCCGGCCACGCGGTCCGGGCCACGGTTCGACTGCTCAAGGGGCCGTGGGTCGACATCTGGGCGGCCGGAACGAAGAACCCCGTCCGGGTCGACAGCGAAATGCCCGAGGCCACCATCCGCTCCGCCCATGTCGAGCTCACCGGACCAGCCAAAGGGGCATGGTCGGCAGAGCTGTCCAACGCCCAGGACTGGGCGGCCGTGGGCCGACCACAGCCGGTGGATGTGGCGTTGCAGGCGAAGACCTCGCTTCTCGGCCGCTTAGATCGCGTCGACATCAGCGTTGGAGTCACCACCGGTCGCCGTCCAGATGGTGACGGAGGCCAGCCGAAGCAGCTCTTCCGGTTGCAGTTGATGCCGCAACGCGGTGCCTCCGCGCTGTTCCTGCCGGTGAACGGCTCGGGCGACTGGTGCACGGTCACGCTCGCCCGCGGTCCGTGGCTGAGCGTCTGGGCCGTGCTGAACCCCAGTCCGATGGTGCTGCGTCCGGTCCCGGGCGGCGACACGGTGAAGTTCTGGACCACCCGCTTCCAGATGGTCGGGCCCGACGATCAAGACTGGGCCGCCGACCTCGATCCGGGCGAGCTGTGGCAGCCCGATCTGTCCTTCCCCATGTGACCCCCAGCGGCCGAGGTCGCCTAGCGCTCGGGACGGAACCGGTCCAACCGTCGTCGATCTTTTTTCGTCGGCCGCCCAGCTCCTGGGTCCCGTCGGGCAATGGGCGGCAACGTGTCCCACCAGGGCTGATCTTCGGCGGGCGGCGCTTCGCTCTCCGGCGTCAGGTCCGTGTAGCAGGCGGTCGCCACCGGCGCGCCGACTCGCTTCTCGATCAGCCGCTCGACCCGGCAGGTGGCGGGTCGGGGGCGGCCCTTCACGACTACGGTGTCGCCGACCGACAGCGGCCTGGCGGGCTTGACCCGCTCGCCGTCCACCTCGACACGGCCGGCGGCGCAGGCCTCGGTGGCCGCGGTGCGCGTGGGAAACAGTCGCACCGCCCAGAGCCATTTGTCGACGCGAACCGCGGTCAGTTCGACCGGCGGGTCCTCCTTGGTGCGCTCGGCCATCACCCTCCTGTAGGAGCACTGCGCGGGAAGGCACTGCCCAGCCACTCCCGGCCCACCAGGCAGGTCCCTTCCGCTCGAGGCCGGCGCGGGACGTAAGGCAGCACGGTTTCAGGCAGCGCGTTCTCCCGGGTCACGGAAGCAGTAGTTGCAGCACCTCGAT
>JAXDQG010000314.1:0-6296 GCA_034667945.1 Acidimicrobiia bacterium
TGCAGGCAGTAGGCGGCGCCGTAGGCCTCGAGGGCCCACACCTCCATCTCACCGAAGCGCTGACCGCCGAACTGCGCCTTACCACCCAACGGCTGCTGGGTGATCATCGAGTACGGGCCGGTCGACCGGGCGTGGATCTTGTCGTCGACAAGGTGGGCCAGCTTCAGGATGTAGATGAAGCCGATCATCACCGGGTTGTCGTAGGGCTCGCCGGTGCGACCGTTGTAGAGCTGCGCCTTGCCATCGGGACGGATCAACCGTCGCCCGTCGACTGCCTCGGGATAGAGGTTCTCGAGCAGCGTCTTGATGGTCGGGTGCTTGCCGGCTCGGTCGACCTCATCCCACTTGGCCCCGTCGAACACCGGCGTGGCGATGAACGTGGCTGGCCGGGTGTTGGGCCTGGTCTTGGTCTCGGTCCCTCGGATGGGCGTGTCACCGATGTCCACCTGGCCGTCGCCGTCGACGTCCCAGCCCCAACGGGCGGCATAGCCGAGGTGCGATTCGAGCACCTGGCCCACGTTCATTCGAGAGGGAACGCCCAGCGGGTTCAGGATCACGTCGACCGGCGTGCCGTCGGCCAGATAGGGCATGTCCTCGATGGGCAGGATCTTGGAGATCACACCTTTGTTGCCGTGTCGACCGGCCAGCTTGTCGCCGACGGAGATCTTCCGCTTCTGGGCTACGTAGACCCGCACCAGCTGATTGACACCGGGGGGCAGCTCGTGATGCTCGTCGCGGCTGAACACCTTGACGTCGATGATCTTGCCCTCTTCACCGTGGGGCACCTTGAGGGACGTGTCACGCACCTCACGGGCCTTCTCACCGAAGATCGCCCTGAGGAGGCGCTCTTCCGGCGTGAGCTCGGTCTCGCCCTTGGGCGTGACCTTGCCGACCAGCACGTCGCCGGGACCCACCTCGGCGCCGATGCGGATGATGCCCCGTTCATCGAGGTCGGCGAGGATCTCCTCGGAGAGGTTGGGGATGTCCCGGGTGATCTCCTCAGGGCCGAGCTTGGTGTCACGGGCGTCGATCTCGTGCTCGTGAATGTGGATCGACGTGAGCACGTCGTCCTTCACCAGCCGCTCCGAGAGGATGATGGCGTCCTCGAAGTTGTAGCCCTCCCACGGCATGAACGCCACGAGCAGGTTTTTGCCGAGTGCCAGTTCGCCGTGGTCGGTGGAGGGACCATCCGCGAGGATGTCGCCGCTCTGCAGGCGCTGCCCCTCGACGACCCGCGGCTTCTGGTTCATGCAGGTGTCCTGGTTGGACCGCTCGAACTTCAAGAGCCGGTAGGTGCGGCGACCGCGGTGCTCGTATTCGACCGTGATGGTGCGACCGGAGACATCGGCCACGAAGCCGTCGTCCTCGGCGATGAGCATGTCGGCGGCGTCGCGCGCCGCCCGGGACTCGATGCCGGTACCGATGTAGGGCGCCTCGGCCCGTAGCAGGGGGACCGCCTGACGCTGCATGTTGGCGCCCATGAGCGCCCGGTTGGCGTCGTCGTGCTCGAGGAAGGGAATGAGCGCGGTGGCCACCGAGATGATCTGCTTCGGTGAGACGTCCATCAGCTGGACCTCGGCAGCCGGGACCGCGGAGATCTCGGTGGTGGCACCGAAGAAGACGTCTCGCTCCAGCTGCAACTTCAGGTCGGAGAGCGAGGCTGCCTGCGGCGAACGGCGGGAGAGGATGCGGTCCTCACGGAAGCGCCCTTCCTCGTCGATCGGCACGTTGGCCTGGGCGACGACGTAGTCCTCCTCCTCATCCGCGGCCAGGTACATGATGTCGTCGGTGACCCGGCCCTCGATGACCCGGCGGTAGGGCGACTCGATGAAGCCGAAGTCGTTGACCCGGCCATAGCTGGCCAGCGCCCCGATCAGGCCGATGTTCGGACCTTCCGGGGTCTCGATGGGGCACATGCGGCCGTAGTGCGAGAAGTGCACGTCGCGCACTTCGAACCCGGCACGCTCCCGGGAGAGACCGCCGGGGCCGAGGGCGGAGAGACGCCGACGGTGGGTCAGACCCGACAGCGGGTTGACCTGGTCCATGAACTGCGACAGCTGCGACGTACCGAAGAACTCTTTGATGGCCGCCACGACGGGGCGGATGTTGATGAGGGTCTGCGGCGTGATGGCCTCGACGTCCTGCGTGGTCATGCGCTCGCGGACGACCCGCTCCATGCGGGACAGGCCGATGCGGACCTGGTTCTGGATCAACTCGCCGACCGAGCGGATGCGCCGGTTGGCGAAGTGGTCCTGGTCGTCGAGCTTGTAGCCGGGCTCGGGCTTGACCAGGTGGAGGAGATAGCTGACGGCCGCCAGCACCTCGCAACGGGAGAGCACCGGCTGGTTGTCCATGGGCTTGTCGAGCTCGCCCAGCATGGGGAAGAGCTGCTCGAGCTTCGCCACCTCGGGGCCGAGCTTGCGGTTCAGCTTGTAGCGACCGACCCGGGAGAGGTCGTAGCGACGGGGCTCGAAGAAGGCGTTGCGGAAGTAGGCGCGGGCCGACTCGACGGCCGGCGGCTCGCCGGGACGCGCCCGCTTGTAGATCTCGACCAACGACTCGTCCTGCGAAGGGGCGATGTCACGGTCTTTCTCCCACTGGCCTTCGAGGAAGTCGAAGTGCCGGACGAAGCCGTCGAGGAAGCCGGGGGCGTTGGCCTCGTCGTAGCCGAGGGCGCGCAGCAGGGTGAAGATGGACAGCCGGCGCTTGCGGGCCACCCGCGTGCCGGCGGTGACGTCCTTGCCGGGCTTCTGCTCGACGTCGAACTCGATCCACTCGCCGCGGTAGGGATGGACCGTGCCGGTGACCAGCTGGTGCTTCTGCAGGTTCCGGAGGCGGAACCGCTCACCGGGCTGGAAGATCACGCCGGGGCTGCGGACCAGCTGGGAGACCACGACGCGCTCGGTGCCGTTGATGATGAAGGTGCCCTTGTCGGTCATCATGGGGAAGTCGCCCATGAAGACCGTCTGCTCCTTGATCTCGCCGGTCTGCGAGTTCATGAATCGGGCCCGCACGAACAGCGGGGCCGAATAGGTCATGTCCTTCTCTTTGCACTCCTCGACGGAGAACTTGGGCGGTGGGCGCAAGTCCTCGTCGTCGGGGTCGAACTCCAACTCGAGCTGCAGCTGCTCGGTGAAATCCTTGATGGGGCTGATGTCGTTGAAGGCTTCGGCCAGCCCCTTCTTCAGGAACCAGTTGAAGGAATCGCGCTGGATCGCGATCAGGTCGGGGAGTTCGAGAACCTCATCGAGGTTCGCGAAGGAATACCGTTCCCGGGAAGCGGGGCGTGAGGACAACGAGGACTCCTCGGTGCTCGTGGGGCCGGCGTGGCAGTGCCGCCGACATGGAGGCGGCTGTGGAATACGAGCTCGCGCCGAAGCGCGGCGAACCGAAGAAGGTAAGGCTGATAGCGAGCAGGCGCGAGCACGGCAACAGATAAGAGTAGCCGGTCCGGCGGCGCAACCGCAATAGGCTAGCGCGCAGAGCTCAGAATCCGTGCCGGGCCACAAATGCGCTGCTGGCGAGACTGTACGGCCGGCCCTGGGAAGCGTCAAGACTCCCGATCGGAGAGGGCGTTGACAGGTCGTCGACGGCTCGAGCGGTTGACCGTGCCGATGCGCCCCGACCGGCCGAGTCATCGCGGCGTGCCGTGCGCCCGGGGCCGGCTGACGACCCCCGACGTCGTTCCAGGCCGTAGGCTTGTCGTTTCCATGGCATCGCCCGCCGAAGAAGGGGACCGGGCACGGCCGAGCCAAGAAGACTCGTCCGGGCGCAACGGCCCGAGCAGCATCGAGGCCGAGATAAGGGCCGAACAGCAGGCAGTCGACCGCGCCTACGAGCGGCTCGAGAAGATGCGGACGTCCGCGCTGGACGTGGTCCGACACCATCAGGGTCTGGGCCAGACGTCGACCAGCCAGGCGCGGGTGGAATGGGAAAGCCTGTTGGCGCTCACCGACCAAAGGTTGCACCATCTCGAGCTGGGCGGAGCCGCCCTGTGCTTCGGCCGCATCGACCGAACCGACGGCGAGAGCTACCAGATCGGGCGGCTCTCCGTCCTGGACGATCGGGGCGATCCTCTCGTGGTCGACTGGCGGGCGCCGGCGGCCGAAGCCTTCTACCGGGCCACGGGGAGAAATCCCATGGGGCTCGTCCGTCGTCGTCATCTGCTCACCCGGGGCCGCACCGTCGTCGACCTCGATGACGAAGTATTCGACCTCAACCGGGCCGATGCCGGTCGGCTCGAGATCGTGGGCGAGGGTGCCCTCTTGGCCGCGCTCGAGCGGTCCCGCACCGGCCGTATGTCCGACATCGTCGCCACCATCCAGGCCGAGCAGGACGTCATCATCCGGGCGCCGTTCCCCGGCATCCTCCTGGTCCAGGGCGGTCCCGGCACGGGCAAGACGGCAGTAGCGCTGCACCGGGCGGCCTACCTGCTGTACTCCAATCGGCAGAGGCTCGAGGACGCGGGGGTTCTGGTCATCGGACCCAACCGCACCTTCCTTCGCTACATCGAGCACGTGTTGCCATCGCTGGGCGAGAGCGGCGTCGAGCTGTCCACCGTCGACACGCTCTATGGCCGTGTCCGGCCGAGTGGAACCGACAATTCCCTCGCCGAGCAGGTGAAGGGCGATGCCCGCATGGTTTCCGTGTTGGCGAAGGCGGTGCGGGATCGGGAGCGTCCGCTTCCCGACGAGTTGGTCGTGCCCTACGGCGCCACGCGTCTGCGACTGTCGCGCAACGAGCTGCGACGGATCATCGACCAGGTCGCCAACCGGCGGGGCACCCACAACGCCAAGCGTGCGGTATTCGTGAAACGCTTGCGGCGAGCACTGTGGAGCGAGTACCGGCGCGTTCTCGACCGTCGCACGACCAAAGCCGGCTCGGAGCAGCCCTCCTCCGACGTGGTTTCCGCCGACCCGGAGCTGTGGGCCGATGTCGCCGCCGACAGCCGCGAGGCGACCCGGCTCACGCTCGAGCGCGAGGAGCAGCGGTTCTTCAGCACGATCACCACCGTTCCCGAGGTGCGCACCGCGCTGGAACGCATGTGGCCGCTGCTCACGGCCGAGCAGCTGCTCCACGATCTGTACGGCGCGCCGGCGCTCCTGCGCTTGGCCACCCGGGACGTGCTCTCCGACAACGAGCGCCGTGCCCTCGAGCGGCCCCGCCTCGCCAGCGTGGCCTTGGTCAACTGGACCAGCGCGGATGTCGCCCTGCTCGACGAGGCGTCCACCCTCCTCGGCCCCGTGCCCCGCCGGACACGACGGCGCCAGGCCGCCCAGCTGCGCGAGGGGGCACGGTGGATGATCGAGGACACGGTCGAAGACATCACCTTGCAGACCGGCGAGCTCGACCCGGAGATGCGCCGGGCACTGGTGCAGCGGCTGACCGACCGCGAAGAGGCCCTGCTCGGCGACGAGGACGACGACGGTGCGCCGCCGGTGTTCGGCCACGTCATCGTCGACGAAGCGCAGGACGTCAGCCCGATGCAGTGGCGGATGATCGCTCGTCGGAGCCCCGGGGGCTCGATGACGATCGTGGGCGACCTCGGTCAGGCCAGCCGCTTGGGCGCCATCCGCACCTGGGACGAGGCCTTGCGACAGCTTCCTGTCCGGCGCCAGCCGAGGCTTCTCGAGCTGACGGTGAACTATCGAACGCCGACCGAGATCATGGAGCTGGCATCGTCGGTGCTGGCGGTGACCGATCCAGGCCTCGAACCGCCGAGGTCGGTTCGGCGCTCGGGCGCGGCGCCTCGGCTTACCCAGGTCCAGCAACAGGAGCGATTGGCGGACGAGGTGGCCGACCACGTCGCCCGCCTTCAAAGCGAGCTGGGCGAGGGAAAGATCGCCGTCATCGGGCCTGCCCGGCTGCTCCCCGTCATCCGCACCGCCGTCCGCCAGCGCGACGGCCTCGACATGAGCGATGGGCAAGACCCGCTCGAGGCTTCCGTGGCGCTGTTCACGCCGACCGAGGCGAAGGGCTTGGAGTTCGACGCCGTGGTGCTCGCCGAGCCCGGTGAGCTCGCGGGCAGCAGTGTGGCCGGGCTGCGTGCGCTGTATGTGGCGCTGACCCGGGCCACCCAGCGGCTCACCGTGCTCACCAGCACCGACACCTGGCGCTGAGCGGTCGGGGGTAGGGGCGGTCGGGGGTAGGGGCGGGTGCGGCGGCCGTCGCGGTCACCCGCTGCTCTGGCCGTACACCCGCTCGACCTTCATCGCCATCAGCACCCGGCGGTCGGCCACCATGACCGACCGGTACTCCGCCCAGTCCGGGTGCTCCCCGGCGGCCTGCCGGTAGTA
>JAXDQG010000315.1:0-2913 GCA_034667945.1 Acidimicrobiia bacterium
ACGGCTATGAGGTGTTCTCCGGCCTGCGCTGACGGTGACCGGGACCGGCACGAGATCGGGACCGGATCAGAAGCAGGCACCAGAACAGGGACCGGGACCCCTACCTGGGCCCAGCCTCGGCGCCAACCCGCTCCAACACCCGCAGCGACCCGCACACGCCGATCTCCCGGAACAGGCCGCTCTCCAGGGCCATGCAGTAGATCTCATAGGGCGGTCGCCCACCGTCGCGCGGATCGGGGAACACGTCGTGAATGGCCAGCCGTCCCCCGACGGCCACCCGCGGAGCCCAGGCGCGATAGTCCGCATGCGCCGGCTCGCGACCATGCCCGCCGTCGATGAACACCAGGGCCAAGGCCGCCGACCACCAACGGGCCACGGTCATTGATTCGCCCACGATGGCCACCACATGGCTTTCGAGTCCGGCATCGAAGATCGCTCGCCGGAAATGCGGCAGCGTGTCGATGAGGCCAGCGTGGGGGTCGACCAAGTCGGGCTCGTGCCACTCCCAACCGGGCTGGTTCTCCTCGGATCCTCGATGGTGATCCAGCGAGAACAGCACCCGTGCGCCTGTCCGAGCGGCCGCGCCCAGATACATCGCCGACTTCCCGCAGTACGCCCCCACCTCCAGCAAGGCGCCCTGCACCTCGGGCGGCAGACCAGCGGCCGCCTCGTAGAGTGCCAAGCCTTCCTCCGCCGGCATGAACCCGCGAGCCGCCTCGGCGGCCGCCCGCAGCTCAGCGTCCATGCCCGCCACGCGCTTTCACCAACTGTCGACGTGGGTAATGGTCGAGGCCTCGGGACGGCCAGCCCGCTTGAAATCGGTGCCCTTGGTGTAGGCCAGCGGCGTGAGCAGAGCCTGCGTGACCTTGTCATGGGGAATGCCGAGCAGCTCAGCCGCCTCTTGCTCGTACATCAGGTGCAGCGACGTCCAGCACGTGCCGAGCCCCCGGGCTCGAGCGGCCAACATGAACGACCACGCCGCCGGGAAGATGCCGCCATACAGACCCGAGGCACTCGCGACCGTCGGCCGCCCTTCGACACAGGGGATCACCAGCACCGGAGCGTCGCCCATCCGACCGGCCAGGTACTCGGCCGACGCCGCTACCCGGGCCTGCTGGGCATCGCGGGCTGCGTCCCCGGTCTTGACGTTGCCGGCGTACATCGGAGACGCCCGGTACACGTCGAACGCGCGCTGGTAGATCTCCCCCAGACCTTTGCGCTTGTCCGGGTCGGTGACGACCACGAAATGCCAACGCTGCCGGTTCGAGCCGGTGGGCGCCTGCTGCGCCACGCCGATGCACTCAACGACGAGTTCCATCGGCACGGGGCGGTCGAAGTCCAACCGCTTACGCACCGCGCGGGTGGTCGTCAGGACGTCATCAGCGGTGAGGTCGAGCAGGTCTCCCATGCGCCGGCAGCATACGGGTCGGACCTGAGCTGCATCGTTTGAGCCAGGTGCTGCGCCCGGCATGCGCGGGCCCTGTGGGCGCTCGGCCGCAGCCCGAAGCGGCGCGACGTGCTCAGCGCGCCGCGACGACTGCGTCTTCTCGCGGCGGAGCCGGGGCGAACAGGTACTTGTCGAGTACGAAGTACTTGAACAGCCACACGACGCCCCAGGCGAACATGCGGAAGAAGTTCACCACCAGCGGGTTCTCCGTCCACACGTCGACCGCGGCCACGGTGAGGCTCGAGGCGACGAACCCGACGAGGTTGATGCCCCAGAACGGCAGCACCTCGGTCGACATGCTGATCTTGCCGTCGACCTTCCAGACCCACGCACGGCTCATGAAATACGCCGGGACGGCGCCGATGAGCACGGATACGACGTTCGCCATCACCCACGACATGTCGAACAACGCCCGACACAGGTTGAACGTGACGAGGCCGAGCAACACATTCACGGCCGAAACACCGGAGTAGCGAAGGAACTTGGCGAGGTGGAGGGCCCGTAATTGGGCCAGATCTGGGCGCGCAAACATGCGAGCGCAGATCCTAGCCCGGGAGTTGCTGCGTCCCCGTGCACCCTCCTCACGCCCCGACGTATCGAGCCGGACGCTTCTCCAGGAACGACTTCACCCCCTCGCGATGGTCTTCCGTGAGAAAGAGCTGTCCCAGCGTGGTCGAGACCCACTCCCCGAGCTCCCGCCAATCGGGATCGAGGGCCTTGCGCAAACCCCGCTTCAGCGCCTGCACCGCCAGCGGCGGGTTGCCAGCGATGCGCTGGGCGAGGTCGAGTGCGGTCGGCAGCAGCTGCCCGTGGTTGACGACGCGACCAACCAGGCCTATGCGCAAGGCTTCGGCCGCGTCGACGATCTCGCCGGTGAAAAGCATCTCGGACGCCTTCTCACGGCCGACGCACTGGGCCAGCCGACCAAGGCCGGGCACGTCCGTGCACAGTCCCCGCAGCACGAACAGCTCTCCGAAGCGCGCTCGCTCGGAGGCGACCCGCAGATCGCACATCAACGCCAGTTCCATGCCCCAGCCGACCGCCGCGCCGTTCACTGCGGCGACAATCGGCACGTTCGTGTGCAGCAAGGCATCGGCGGCCGGTGTGAGTCGCGGCGTGCGACGCGAGCTCACCGACTCGGGCGGCCGGTCCCCGCCGCCCATCACCAGCTTGACGTCGTCGCCCGAGCAAAAGGCGGGATCGGCACCGATGATGACAAGGCACCTGGCCTCCGTGGTCCGGACGGCGTCCTCCAGCTCGGCGTACGTGCGCCATGTGAGCGCATTGCGAGCCTCGGGGCGGTTGAGGGTGATGACACCTACATGGCCCGCGGCCGGGTCCTCGGTCCCGCTCAGCGGCACGGTCTCGTAGATGAGCTCCTGATACTGGCGCGGCTGGTTCTCGGGCATCGCTCCCCCTGCACATCCGGGTCCTGGGCGTCGGACCGGCGACCGGATGCTAGGCAG
>JAXDQG010000316.1:0-2786 GCA_034667945.1 Acidimicrobiia bacterium
GGCGACGAAGCGGCTCTTGATGAGGGCCTGCCGCTCCCAGTGCCCGGCCCACGAGCGGTAGTAGTCGGCGAAGGCGGTCACGGTCCGTGAGAGTGGCCCGCTGCGGCCCTCCGGGCGGAGATCGGTGTCCGTTCGGAAGACGATGCCCTCCGCGGTCTGCTGGTTCATGATGGCCAGCAGCCTCCGGGCGGCTGCCACCGCCGCCTCGGCGTCGCCGTCGTGCACGAACAGGACGTCCACGTCGGAGGCATAGTTCAGCTCCTGGCCCCCGAGTTTGCCCATCCCGATCACCGCGAGCCGTTCCGGTGGTTCGCTGAGCCGCAACGCCGTCCCCAGGGCAGCATCTGCCAGTCCCGAAAGCTCGCGGCCGACCTGGCCGAGATCGGCGTAGCCGAGCAGATCCCGCAGCGCGATGCGAGTCAGCTCCGCGCGCTTCCAGGTGCGCAGCTCAGCAGGGTTCACGACCTTGCCGGCGCTGGCCGTGAAGGCCTCGATCGGGCGCTCGGCTGCCAGGTCGGCCTGGTCTCGCAGCGGGGCCAGTAGCCGGGGGTCGCGAATGGCCGCCTCGGACAGGGAACGCGAAGCGTCGACCAGCGCCACAAAGCCCTTGGCCAAGAGTCCGCCCGTGGCCATCTCGGCCGCCAGGTCAGCTCGCCCTTCCACCAGGCGGTCGATGGCGATCCGGGCGACGCTGGGATCCGCTGCCCCAGCCACCAGGCCCTCGAGACCTCTCACCGTGCCCTCGCTCTGTGCCCTCACACGAGACCCATGCGCCGTCACAGGCGTCCCAGGTATCGGTCCAGCTCGAAGCGGCTGATGTGCGCCGCGTACTCCCTCCATTCCGCCCGCTTGTTGGCGATGGCATGGGAGAAGACGTGTTCACCCAGCGCGGCGGCGACGAGCTCCGAGCGCTCCATCTCGTCGAGCGCCTCTGCCAGGGAGGAGGGCAGGGCCTCGATGCCGAGTGCCCGTCGCTCGCGCTCGTCGAGCTCCCAGATGTTGTCCACCGCCTCAGGAGGCAGTGACGACCCCTGCTCGATGCCATCCAGCCCGGCGGCGATGATCACCGACAAGGCCAGGTAGGGATTGCAGGCCGGATCCGGCGCCCGGTATTCGATGCCGGCCGATTCGGGCCTTCCCTTGGCCGGCGTGGGCACTCGCACCAGTGCCGAGCGGTTGTTGCGGGCCCAGCACACGAAGACGGGCGCTTCGTAGCCCGGAATCAGCCGCTTGTAGGAGTTCACCCAGGGATTGGTGATCGCAGTGATCGCCCGAGCGTGCCGCAGCAGACCGGCGATGAACCCCCGGGCCACTTCCGAGAGCTGATCGGCGGCGTTGCGGTCGAAGAAGGCATTCTGGTCTCCCTCGAAGAGGGACAGGTGGGTGTGCATGCCCGAGCCGTTCACCCCGGCCAGCGGTTTCGGCATGAAGGTGGCATAGACGCCGCCCGCCTCGGCCACCTCCTTCACCACCGTGCGGAAGGTCATGATGGCGTCCGCCATGTCCAGCGCGTCCCTTGCTCGCAGGTCCATCTCCTGCTGCCCGGGAGCGATCTCGTGGTGGCTGTACTCGACGGGGATGCCCATCTCCTCCAGGGTCAGGATCACCCGACGGCGCAGTTGGGAGGTCTGGGTGGTCGCTGTCTGGTCGAAGTAGCCGGCCTGGTCGACCGGCTCGAGGTTCTTGGCGTCCCGGAAGACGAAGAACTCCATCTCCGGCCCGGCGAAGAGCGTGAAGCCGGCGCGGCGGGCCCGCTCCAAGTTCCGGCGCAGCACCTGCCGCGGATCACCGGCGAAGGGCTCGCCTGAAGGCAGCCAGATGTCGCAGAACATCCGGGCGACTGCGAGGCCGTCCGACTCGGCGGCCCAGGGAAGCAGTTCGAACGTCCGGGGGTCGGGTACCGCCAGCATGTCGGCCTCCTGCACCCGGCTGTAGCCCTCGATGACCGATCCGTCGAAGGTCATGCCGTGCTCGAAGGCTCCTTCGAGCTCGGCCGGGGTGATGGAGAACGACTTCAGGAACCCGAGCACATCGGTGAACCACAGGCGCACGAAGCGCACGTTCCGCTCCTCGATGGTGCGCATCACCAACTCACTCTGGGCGCTCATTGCTCCATTCTGCTCGGCCCGCCCGGCGGGCCCGGCGCCGCCGCCCCTGGCCTGGGATCGTGCCTGGCAGCCGGTGCGCGCCCAGACCCTTGCCGCACCCTCAACGTCGGATCACACATCCCTCACATCTGCTTGTGATCCTCACCTCACGAGACACGAGGTGCGCCGTCGAATGGGCTGGCCGACCTCCTCTCACAAGTCGTGGACACGTCCGAGCGGATGCGGCCCCTGCGCCAGGCAGGTCGCACGCATGCGGGAGGCCCGTCCGCGCAGATTTCACGGAGGATCGAGATGGAACACGGACGAACGTCGAAGACGAAGCGGTGGGTGGCCGTGGCGGGCACTGCCGGAGTGCTGGTGGTCGCCAGCCTGGGCATCGGTGCCGTGGCGGCGTCATCGGCTGGTGCCGAGGTCGCCATCCCCGGTGTGGAGGCTGTCGGCGCGACCGGCGGGGGTCACCCGTTGAAGGATGCCCTCGACGGGCTGGTGGCCGACGGCACGCTGACGCGGGCCCAAGCCGACAAGGTGTACGAAAGCGTGGTGGCCAAGGCCAAAGCCGGTCGCGCCCAACGGGCCGAGCTGCGCAAGGAATGGGCGGCAAAGGTAGGGACCGTCGTCGGCGAGGGCGCAGACGAGCTGACCGCCGACCTCAAGGCCGGCAAGACCCTGGCCCAGATC
>JAXDQG010000317.1:0-5504 GCA_034667945.1 Acidimicrobiia bacterium
CATCAGGCGCGATGGATGCCTCGACGAAGGGCCACATCACCTCGGTTGCCGTAGCCGTGTAGCCCCGATCCGGCGCCTCGGGCCACCGGGCAGGCAGCGGTGGCACCTCTGCCGGCACGTACAGACCCCCGTCAGGGGCCAGCCCGGCGAGCAGCACATCGGCGAAAGGCAGCGCGGAGGAACCCCCGCGGGAGGAGACGTACTGAATCGGCACGCCTACTCCCCCACCACGCGCACCACGCCCCGCACGGTGCGCACCGCGTCGAGCGCGCGCAGCCCGGCCAACGTCAACTGCACGTCGGATTCGCGAGCCTTGTGGGTGATGAAGATGCAGCGGGCTTCGTCGCCCAGGCCCTCCTGCTCCATCGAGCGAATGGACACGCCGGCGTTCCCGAACACGGTGGCCACCTGGGCCAGCACACCCGGGCGGTCGGAAACCTCGACGTGCAGGTAGAAGGCCGATTCCAGGTCGTCGATGGGCCTCAGGCGCGCCGGCTGCAGCTGGCCGATGCGAGCGGCCGAGCCCCGTCGGAGGTTGGCGGCCGCGTCGATGACATCGCCCAGGACCGCGCTGGCCGTCGGATTGCCGCCGGCCCCGCGACCGAAGAACATCAGCTGGCCGACGACGTCGCCCTCGATGAACACGGCGTTGAACGACCCACCCACGCTGGCCAGAGGGTGAGCCATGGGCACCATGGCGGGGTGCACACGCACGGAGACCGCCCGGTCCTCGTGCTGCTCGGCCACAGCCAGCAGCTTGATGCGGTAGCCCAACCGTTCGGCGAAGGCGATGTCGGTGGGCGTCACGTTGGAGATGCCCTCGTGGTACACGTCGCCGGCGAACACCGACACGCCGAAGGCGATGGTGGCCAGAATGGCGGCCTTGGCGCCGGCGTCGTAACCCTCGACGTCCGCGGTCGGGTCGCGCTCGGCGTAGCCCAGTGACTGCGCCTCGGCCAGCGCGTCGTGGTACGAGGCGCCCTCCTCGGTCATGCGGGTGAGGATGTAGTTGGTGGTGCCGTTGACGATGCCAAGCACTCGGCGAATGGGTTCGCCCGACAGCGACTCGCGCAGCGGCCTGATGAGCGGGATACCGCCACCCACAGCTGCTTCGAAGAGCAAATCCAGCCCGGCTGCCTCGGCGGTGGCGTACAGCTCGGGACCCACGTTGGCCAACAGCTCCTTGTTGGCGGTCACCACCGGCTTGCCACCCTTGAGGGCCTCGAGGATGAGGTGCCGCGCCGGCTCGATCCCGCCGATCAGCTCGACGACCAGGTCGACATCGGGGTCGGACACCACCGAGGCGGTGTCGTGGGTGAGCACGCCGGGCGGCAGGTCGACCGATCGCGGGCGGGACGTGGAGCGGACGGCCACCCGGGCGACGCGCAGCCGGATGCCGGTGCGGGCGGCGATGGTATCGGCCTGGGCCTGCACCAGCCGGGCGAAGGCCGCCCCAACGTTTCCGCAGCCCAGCAGGCCCAGATTCACCGTCGTCTCGGTCACTCCGACACGCTACCCAGCTCGAGGTCGGTGGCGAGCAGGTCAGCCAGCGTCTCGCGCCGCACGACGAGGCGGGCCTGGCCGTCCCGCACGAACACCACCGCCGGGCGGGCCAGCCGGTTGTAATTGGAGCCCATGGCATGGCCGTAGGCGCCGGTCACCGGAGTGGCGACCAGGTCTCCCGTGCGCAGGTCTTCTGGCAGATGGGCGTCGCGGACCAGCACGTCGCCCGACTCGCAGTGCTTGCCGACCAATCTGACGTTGCGGGGGCGGTCGGCCCGGGGATGTCGGGGCAGGAACGTCTCGTAGTCGCTGCCGTAGAGGGCCGGCCGGGGGTTGTCGATCATGCCGCCGTCCACGGCCACGAAGGTCCGCACCCCGGCCACGTCCTTGATGGTGCCGGCGGTGTAGAGCGTGATCGCACCGGCGGCCGCGATCGCTCGGCCTGGCTCGGCGGCGATGGTCGCCTCGATGCCCGCCGCCTCGACCGCTTTGCGCACCCGCTCACCCCAGGCCGGAATGCCCTCCGACGACTCCCCTTCCACGTAGGCAACCCCCAGACCGCCGCCGATCGACAGCTCGGGGAGGCCGCACGAGCGCACGAAGGGCGCCAGCAGCTCGATGGCCCGGGCGAACGAGTCGGCCACGAAGATCTGGCTGCCGATGTGGACGTGTAGTCCGACGAGGTGAACCGGCGAATCCGGCCGGCGGAGGCGGGTGACGGCATCGGCGGCCGCGCCGGAGAGGAGCCCGAAGCCGAACTTCGAGTCGGCCTGGCCCGTGGCGATGTAGTCGTGGGTGTGTGCTTCTACCCCCGGCGTGACCCGCACCAGGGCGTACGGCTTGATCAGTCCTTCGCGGCCCACGAGCACGTCGAGCCGATCGATCTCGTCGGTCGAGTCGACGACCACGCGACCAACCCCGGCCTGCAACGCGGTGCGCAGCTCTTCGGTCGACTTGTTGTTGCCATGGAAGACGACGCGCTCCGCGGGGAAGCCGGCTTTGAGGGCTACCTGCAGCTCACCACCCGAGGCCGCGTCGAGACCCAAGCCCTCTTCCTGCACGAGCCGGGCCATGGCGCCACACAGAAAAGCCTTGGAGGCGTAGGCCGCTCCGCCAGGAAAGGCGGCCACGGCCTGTTGGCAGCGTCGCCGCAGATGCTCCTCGTCGTAGACGAACAGCGGCGTGCCGAAACGCTCGGCCAACTCGACGGTGTCCACACCACCGATCAGCAGGTGGCCATCTCCTCCCACCTCGGCCGTGTCCGGGAGCAGTGACCAGGGCACAGGACTCAACGTCTACCTCAGCTTTCGCTTTTCGCGGTGGGCCGGTCGGGATGGAGATGCCCAGTCACGACGTCGGGCTCACATCGTTGTCGGCGCGTCGACACCCAGCAGGTCGAGGCCGATGGCCAGGCCGATGCGACTGGCCTCGACCAACCACAGTCGGGCCTGCGTGGTGGCCTCGTCGATGCCCTCACCCATGACGCGGCAGTCGTGGTAGAAGCCGTGGAAGTCGCCGGCCAGCTCACGCACCCAGGTGGTGATCTTGTGCGGCGCCAGCTCGCGAGCGGCGAGCTCCACGACGTCGGGCAGCTCGGCCAGGTCGCGCAGGATCTCCAGCTCGCGTTCGTGGGTGAGGGGGCTGAGGTCTACGTCCTCGAGCGGCCGGCGCACGACACCAGCGTCCTTGGCAACTCGCTGCAACGAATGGATGCGGGCGTGCGCGTATTGCACGTAGAACACCGGGTTCTCGTTGCGCTGCGCCGCGGCCAGGGTCAGGTCGAAGATCTGACGACTGTCGACCGACTGCAGCAGATAGGTCAGTCGGGCGGCATCCGGACCGACTTCTTCGAGCACCTCGTCCACCGTGATGATCTCGCCGGTGCGCTTGGACAGCCGGACCTCTCGGCCCTCCCGCATGAGCTGCACGAGCTGGGTGATGCACACGGTGAAGGTCTCTGGCGGATGGCCGAGCGCCTGCAGGGCAGCCCGCAAGCGAGGGATGTAGCCGTGGTGATCGGCACCCCAGACATCGATCAGCCAGTCGTGGCCGCGGGCGTATTTGTCGCGGTGGTAAGCGATGTCGGGCGTCAGATAGGTGTAGTCGCCACCTTCGGAGCGAATGAGCACCCGGTCCTTGTCGTCACCGAAGTCGGTCGAGCGCAGCCAGACCGCGCCATCGGATTCGTAGACGACGTCGTGGTCCCGTAGATCGGCCAGCGTCTGTTCGATGGCGCCGGACGCCAGCATCGACCGCTCCGAGAACCACGAGTCGAAATGAACCCGGAGGCGTTCCAGCGTGGCCTTGTGGTCGGCAATGGCCCGCTCACGGCCCCATTCCTGCGGATCGGCGCCGTCGGGCATCTCCTCTGCCCACTCCGAGATGTACTCGCCCGCGTAGCCGTTCTCGGGCAACGGCAGGCCGGCCTTGCGCGCCGCCAGCGAGGCGGCGAAATTCTCCATCTGCGCGCCACGGTCGTTCAGGTAGAACTCGCGATGCACCCGCCAGCCCGTCCGCTGGAGCAGCCGGGCGACCGCGTCGCCGTAGGCGGCGTTGCGGCCGTGGCCGGCGTGGAGCGGTCCGGTGGGGTTGGCCGAGACGAACTCCACGAGCACCGAACGGCCCTGTCCGAGGTCGGGACGGGCATAGCCATCAGGGCCTTGCTCGACGACCTCGTGCAGCACGTCGTAGAGCCAGGTGGGGGCCAGGTGGAAGTTGACGAAGCCGGGGCCGGCCAAGTCGACTGACTGGACATGGGGCGGTGGCGACGCGATGAGTGCGTCGACCAGCTCTTGGGCCAACTGCCGGGGATTGCGCTTGGCGGCCTTGGCCGAGACCAGGGCCGCCGTGGACGACCAGTCGCCATGCTCGCGTCGCGCCGGCCGCTCGAGCGGGACGACGGCGGGCGGCTCGACCCCGAGGCCGCGGAGCGCGGCAGCGAGGGCGTCGGTCAGCTGGTTCTTGATCACGGGACGGTCCTGGTCTGAGTGGTTCCGCGTGGCCGTTGGGCACAGCGCAGCGGCTGATCAGCGGGACCACGGTAACCGTCACGGGTGGGTGACCCTGTAGTTGGTTTCCGCCGATGGGGGGCGGACGCTAACCTTGCGCATCCTGCCCTCGTAGCTCAGGGGATAGAGCAGCGGCCTCCGGAGCCGTGTGCGTGGGTTCGAATCCCGCCGAGGGCGCCCTGGTAGATCGGCCCTGACCAGCGCAGATGCGCAGGTCGGGGCCGGCGTCGTTTTGCGCTCGAATCGCGAGATGCTGAGGCATCTCTTCGAGGAGAGTGCGTCAGAGCCATTAGCCAGTCAAGCGAGAACGCAGCGTCTGAGCGATGTGCCTCGATCTCTCGGCCCCCCTCGCCCCGGCCTGAGTTAGCCGCCCGGAATCCAGGGCTCGCCTACCGGCTGTCGCGCCACCCCGGCGCTTGGCGTCAACCGGCTGAAGTTCGTTCAGCCGCTTTGCCTCTCCAGATTTTAGGTGGACAAGTTGGTGCGCCTTGTTCACGTAGCGCTTGCTCGATGGAATGGGCTCCCGGCAGCCACACTTGCACAATCGGCCAGGCATTAACGTCCCTCGTTCGTCGATGCTCCAACTGGCAGAGCAAGCTGCGGCTCGAGCGCCAACGAGTCGAGAAAAGCTGCGGTTCGCTTGGCCTCGTGTTTTGTGAGGTCGGCAGGCAAGTTAAAAGTAACAACCAAACCAGGGCGGAGCGGATACGGGTACGCAATCATCTGGACGCCATCTGCGCTCCTTGCGACGGATGACTTCGAGTCGGCGACAGCGTCTGCCCGCCGTGGCTCGCGCTTGACGCCCGACCGTTTTCGGTCCGCACCGCCGTCAGACCGCGTGCCCCCGTAAGGGGGGTCGAGTTCAAATCGAGTACGGATTCCACGCGTGGGAAGATTTTGCCGGAAGCTCAGTGTCGACGCTGGTGCGACCGGCCACAAAGAGGGGACCCGAGTGAGAGCGCAAGGGTACGCTCCACGTGCGGTGCCCCCCGG
>JAXDQG010000318.1:0-12754 GCA_034667945.1 Acidimicrobiia bacterium
TCCTCCAGGCGACCCAGCGGCGTGGCCGGCGGCGATCCGTGACGGTACTCGTCGAGGATGGCGCGCCAACGATTTGTGGCCTCGAGCCGCCCGAGCAGGGCCGACATGCCCCACACCACCCGGTCGAGAATCACAAAGCTCGACGGCATGTTGAGCTTCTCCACCACCGGGCGTGATGGACCCCGCACGTCGAACAGCCGGGCGAGCGTATCGGAGACGTATTGGCGGGAGAAGGAGAACTCGTCGGACAGATACGGGCTGTAGGGGGCCGACACGTAGGCCCAGACCTGGTCCGGGTCGAGGCCATGGTCGGGCGGGAGGAAGCCGGCCGTGACCATGTGGGCGGTCGTGAGGCGAGCGTCACCATTCAGCAGCGGATCGATGATGGGCCACAGCGCCTCCGTCTCCTCGACGCTCCAGCGCTTCACCAGGCCGAAATCGAGGAACGTCACCGTGCCGTCGGGATGGAATCGGTAGTTGCCCGGGTGTGGATCACCGTTGAAGACCCGGAAGCGGTAGATCGAGCCCTGGGCGAAGCGGAACAGCACCTCGGCCGCGGTGGCCTTGGCCTCCGGCGACGCCGTCGCCTCGAACTGCGTCCACGATTGCCCGTCCACCCAGTCACTGACCAGGACCCGGCTGCTGGACAGCTCGGGAACGACCCGTGGAATGCGGATGAAGGGGTGGTTGGCGAAGAGCTGCGCGAACTCGGTCTGGTGGGCCGCCTCGCGTCGGTAGTCGAGCTCCTCGCCGAAGCGCTGGCGCAGCTCGTCCACCATGCCCCGCACATCGAGCGATCTGAGGGCGAACAGCGAGAACATCTGGTACATCAGCTCCGCGTTGGCCAGATCGGGTCCGATGGCGTCGGCGACCCCCGGGTACTGGATCTTCACGGCCACCTCTCGCCCATCCCGGAGAACAGCCCGGTGCACCTGGCCGATGGACGCGGCCGCCACCGGGACGGGTTCCCAGTGGCGGAAGAGGCGTTGCGGGCGGCGGCCGAGCTCTTCGTACAGCACCCCTTCGGCCAGTTCTGGTGACATGGGCGGGGCGTCGGCCTGCAGGGTGGCCAACGCCTGGCGGGCGTCCTCGGGCAGCGCCTCGACGATGAACGACACCATCTGACCGGCCTTCATGGCCACGCCCTTCATCTGCCCGAGCTCACGAGCGACGTCTTCGGCCGTGCGGATGACGAATCGCTCGTTGAGTTGGGCCCGGGTCTCGTGATCCGCGTTGACAGCCCGCAGTCGCACGTTGGCGTACGTGAGCGATCGCCGAGCACCCAGCCACCACAATCGACTGGATCGCCGTATCCGGGCACGACGGTTGGCATCGGCCAGGACGGCAGTGGCCGCTCCCCCGGCTAGCGCCGTAGCCGCGCCCGCCGCACTCAGCAGGAGGTTCAGCCGTCGCACGTCGCCAGACACCGGTCGGCCAGCGGATCGACGGCCAGCACCGGGGCCGGGATGTCTTGGCCGCACCGGGAACACGTCCCATAGCATCCGTCGTCGAGGCGGGAAAGCGCAGCATCCACAGCGTCGAGATCAGCCTCTACCGTCCGCAGCACGCGTTCCGCCTCGGGCGCCGTCACGCCGCACAGAGTAACGGAGCGCACCGGACCCGGCCGCTACCATCGCTTCCGTCGCCCCTGTAGCCAAGCGGCAAGGCAGCGGACTTTTAATCCGAAGATCGTGAGTTCGAATCTCACCGGGGGCACGGCGGCCCGGCGCGTTGCAGCACACATCGCGCCGTTCAGCCGGCGCTGATCACAATGCGGTCGGCTCACAATGCGGTCGACTCACAATGCGGTCGAGTCGCGTGCGGGCCAAATCACATGCGGTCGACGATCACGTGCTCCTTGCCGAACCAGATGGTCGATCGCGTGAAGTCGATGAAGTTGCGCTCGTCCTCGACCGCCCGCCGGCCGGCGGCCCTCACCTCGTCGCCCGATCGGTTGGCCGTGCGATCGAACCAGGCTTCCGCGTGCCCGGTGTACGGCTCGGCGACGGTGCCGCGCGCCTCGCGCAGCGCTGCTTCCAGCGGCGTCTCGTAGCGATGGACCTGCCGATAGCACAGAATTCCTGCGACCTCTGCCTGGCGACGAATCAGTGGGCCGTGCTGCACCCGCCAGTAGTGCTGCGCCTCGGCCCGCGACAGCTGCGGAAGGTGCCGCAAGGCGAAATGGAGCTTGACGACGCCGCTGCGCTCGCGGGCGATGACGTTCTCCGGAGTGGGGTTGACCTGCGGATACTCGTGGGCGAGCCAGAGTGGTGACTGGGCAAGGTCAATGAAGCGGGCTTCGTCAGCCACCAGTTCGGCACCAGCGGCCCGGCCTTCGGGCGTCCGATTTGCCGCCAGCAGATCGTCCTCGGACTCCCACCACAGCTCGGCCGCGCCATCGTAAGCGCCCTCCATGCTGCCCCCGCGGGCGGCTGAAGCCCGCTCCTCCATGGCGTCCACCACGCGATGGACCTGCACGTATTTGAGGATCCGCAAGGAGGACTGGAAACCGGCCACGAGCGGCGCATGCTGCTCACGCCAATACTGCTGAAACGACTGCAGCGTTTGATCGGGCTTGCGGCGCAGCAGATACACGAGTCGAATCACGACGAACCACCCCTGGCGGATGGTACTGCGGCGCAACGCATGGCTTCGGGCCGGTACTCGGGCGCGGGAAGTCGGCAGGGTTCGGTTCTCCTATTTTCCCTCCCCCCGTCGGGATCACCGCCCGGGCAACTGCCCGGGGTCAGCCCGACAACCTCAGCCGGCTCAACCAGCGTCCCGTTCCGCGAGCAGCAGCCGCCGCTCATTCTCGTTCATTCCCCCCCAAATGCCGTGCGGTTCACGGATCGACAGCGCGTAGCTCAGGCAGTCCTCGCGGACGATGCATGCGACGCAGATCGCCTTGGCATCAGCTTCCCGTGCCAAGCGTTCGTGTTTGCGTTCGAAGCGGGGTGGGGGGAAGAAAACTGCAGCGTGTGGACCCCGGCAGGCAGCGCGAAGCTGCCAATCGTCTTCGTACCGTTGTGCACTCACGTGATCCCCCTTTCACGCGCGGACAGTACCCCTGGGCCCCCCGACCCACAAGGCTAGTTTCGCGAGCACTTGCTAAGTATCGCGAGCGCCTTCTCGGAGCGATCCGTCCCCACGGCGACGCTGACGATAGTCCCTCGCTGCACCTGTTTCAGGCTCGACTTCCAGCACGATTCCCTCTATGCCGACCACCCGGACACGATCACCTGCTGCTATGGGCGTAGCCCGGTTGGTACGGGCGGGCCAACGAGCTGATCGCACGGACACCGTTCCGTCCGGAGTGATGCCGGACATCGCCAGGCCCATCTCGCCGATCATCCATTCACGACCGATCGTCGAGGTGCTGAATCGGGTCCGCACCATGGCCGGCATGCCCGAGAGGAAGGTGAGCACCGCGCCGACGAAGGCAACGAGCCAGGTGATCCACGAGGGACTGAAACGCTTGAACAGCAGGACAGTGCCGACGACGAAGAGGACCATGCCGACTCCTGTCCAGAATCGTGGGACGCCGGTCTGCACGTCGACGGCGAAGGCCACGAAGGCCAGCACCAGCAGCAGCACCGCCCACCAGCGGACCGGGAGCGCAGCGACGCCATAGCAGCCCAACGCCAGGCAGCCCGCGCCCACCACTCCCGCGAGCCCGATGCCCGCCGTGTACAGCTCGAAGATGATCAGCCCGAGGCCGATGACGAACAGCAGGTAGGCGACGGACGGGCTGGCCACCGTGTGCATCAGCTGGCCGGCAAGGGTCAGCGACGTGAAGCGCACATCGGCATTCGGCTGCCGTCTGGCAGTGCCATCCGGGGTGGTCACCTCACGCACGGCCACGCCTTCGAGATCGCCGACGAAATCGACGAGCACGGCCGCGTCCACCAGACCGAGCGACTTCACCGTCTCCTTGTCCGCGCTGTTGTTCCGCACGAACCCGTTCTCGAGCCGGTTCGCCACAGGGCCCCAGAGCTGGCCGAACTCGGACGCCGGCAGGATCTGCGAACCTGCCTTGCCGACCTTGGCGCCGGCGGCCATGCCACCGGGATGGGCGATGGCCACGAGCTGGGCAGCAGCTCCTCGCGCCTGAGCGCCGCTAGGCCCTACCCACACGGCAACCGGCACCGCCGACCGCCGCATCGTGCGGGCCAGCTCGACGATCCGGTCGTCGGAGACCGTGGCGCCCCGGGAGTTGAGCTGGATGACCAGCGCAGTCAGCTGGTCGGCCGCCGCAGCGGCGATGCGCTGCTCGATGAAGTCGACGAGCACGCCGTCGAGCAGGCCACTGGCCTTCACCACCTCGACGCGGCCGCGGTCCGGCACGTCGCCCGATCCGCCCTGGGCGGGGGACGTGCCCTGCGCGGATCCGCCCTGTGCAGGGGAGGGTCCCTCCGCCGAACCGGTCTGCTCGGGCGATGCCGGAGCGTCCTGGGCCGTCGATGCCGCCGATGCACTGCCGGCCGTGAGGCTCAGGCATCCCGCGACTACCAGGGGCAGAAGGAGCAGGACGGCTAGCCTTCGAAGCGAAACCTTTGTGCACATGAGGCTCCAAGCTTCGCCCGCCGCCAACCCTTCAACCAAGGCAGCACGAACTCTTGAACGTGGAAAGCTTCTTCACCGAGCCGCGATTGCATATCGTGGCTGGCAAGGGAGGCGTGGGGAAGACGACGCTCACCGCCGCGCTCGCCATGAGCGCCGCGGCCCGGGGTTTGAACGTGCTGGTGTTGGAGATCGAGGGCCGCTCGGAGCTGCCCGCACTGTTCGGCCAGCCCCCGTTGGGGTTCAAAGAGGTCACGCTGGTAGAGGGCAAAACGGGCGATATGGGCACCATCCGTGCCCGCTCGCTCAGCGCCCATGCCGCGCTGGTCGAATACCTGCACGACCACGGCCTGCGCCGACTGGCTCGCACGATGATCGATACCGGGGTCGTAGAGGTCATCTCGCGGGGTGCACCCGGCATGAAAGACATCCTGGTGCTGGGCAAGGTGAAGCAGCTGGAGCGAGCTCGTGTGGCCGACGTGCTCTTGGTCGATGCGCCGGCCTCGGGCCACGCCATCACGTTCCTTCGCTCGCCCCAAGGCCTGCTCGACGCTGTCCGGCTCGGCCCCATCAACCATCAGGCTCGTGACGTGCTGCAGTTACTGACCGACGGTCGCCGCTGCCAGGTCCTCCTGGCCACCCTGCCCGAGGAGACCCCGGTCAACGAGCTGGTCGAGACAGCGTTCAGCCTGGAGGAAGACGTCGGGGTGAAGCTGGGGCCCGTGCTGGTCAACGGTCGCTACCCGACGCTCGAGCTTCCTCCGCCCGAGTTGGTGGGCCGGCTCACAGCCGACGAGCCCCAGGGAGCCCAGCTCGCCGAGGCCGCAGCCTTTCGCCGGCACCGGGCGGCCCTGCAGAGCTGCCAGATCGACCGGCTGCGCAAGCTTCTCCCGCTTCCCCAGCTCACCACCTCGTTCCGTTTCACGCCGGCGTTGCAGGCCGAAGATCTCGCCATTCTCGCGTCCGAGCTCGAGCGTGGCATCGACGCGCTGCCCGAGCCGGCGCGACGGCGGGGATGACTCCGGATCCCGCCCATTGATCACGAGCAGACACACTCGCGTAGAGCACCATGACCGCGGTGAAACGCGCATGATCGACGAGGGCACGCCCTTGAACTCGCTGAGCCGCATCATTGAGCAATCTCGGGTGGTCGTCTGCGCTGGCTCGGGGGGCGTGGGCAAAACGACGATCGCCGCGGCCCTGGCCGCCGAGGGTGCCCGGCGCTCACGCCGCGCGGTGGTGGTGACCATCGACCCGGCCCGCCGCTTGGCCGACGCCCTCGGTCTGGGCTCCCTGACCAACGAGCCCCGTCCGATCGACGGCGAATGGGGACCCGGCGGAAGTCTCCATGCGCTGATGCTCGACAGTCGCTCGACCTTCGACGAGCTCGTCGGCCGGTACGCGGCCGATGAGTCGCAGCGCCAGCGCATCCTCGGGAATCGGTTCTATCGGAACATCTCCAACGCCTTGTCAGGCACCCAGGAGTACATGGCGGCCGAGAAGCTCTACGCGCTGCACGAGTCCGATGAGTTCGATCTGATCGTCGTGGACACACCACCCAGCCGCAACGCCCTCGACGTGCTGGATGCGCCGAACCAGCTGGCCCGGCTGCTCGACCATCGGGTCTACCGGGTGCTCACCGCGCCGGGGCGCGGCATGAGCCGGGTGGTCAACCGGGCAGCTCAAACTGTTGTGCGGGCGGCCGCCCGGGTGGTCGGGGCCGAGGTCATCGACGACGCAGTGGCCTTTTTCGCCGCGTTCGAGGGCATGGAGCAGGGCTTTCGCGAGCGTTCGCAGCGGGTGCAGACTCTGCTTGGCTCGGGCGCCGCCTCCTTCGTACTCGTGGCCTCACCCCGGTTGGACACGGTCCAGGAGGCGCTGCACTTCGCCCAGCGGCTCGACGAGCAGGGCTTGGAGGTCCGTGCGCTGGTCGTGAACCGGATGCATCCGGTGTTCCCGGGTGCTAGCGCCGAGGAGGCGCGGGAACGAGCGGCCGGTGCCGGTGGCCGCGCGACACCGGCAGGGGCGCTGTGGACCAACCTTGCCGACTTCCGCTCGGTGGCCGAGCGGGAGGGCGAAAGCGTGCGGACACTGGCCGACCGGGTGGCGCCCGCGCCAGTGGTGCGCGTGCCGTTGCTCGACGACGACGTGCACGACCTAGAGGGTTTGGCCGTGGTGGCCGGGCACCTGTTCGGACGGGTGCCGGGGAGCTGAGGGTTCGGCCGTGTTGCGGCCTCAGGCCGTGCGGCCGTCGGCCACACCCAAAGCCTCGACCGCCGCATCGAGCGTCTCGGTGACCGGGACGATGCGGTCGAAGCCGGTGGTGTGAAGGAGGCGGGTAAGCGTGGGCCGACTGCAGGCCACCGCCACCTCACCTTCGGATTCCCTTGTTCGCCTGATACCGCCAATGAGCGCGCCAAGGCCGGCCGAGTCCATGAAAGGAACGCCGGAGAGGTCGATGATCAACCTCGTCTCGCCGGCGAGGGAGGCCAACGCCTCCCGGAACTGGCTGACGGTGTAGGCGTCGAGCTCCCCGACCGGGCGACACACCACATGGGTGTCCGTCCGTTCGACTTGGATCTCGAGCATTCGCCCTCCTGATGGTCGGCCACCGGAGTCCCCCCGGTGGCCACGCGCCCGCAACGCCGGCGATGGCAAAGAGTTGACGGGAGGAGACACCTCTACCGGTGCACCGCCGGATACGGGGCCTGATGCTACCCGTGGATCGCGCGGCCGCGAGAGGCGGGAGGGCCGCATTGGCGCGAAGGGGTGTGCCGCGCACGAGTGCTCCGCCAGGTGTCGGTCGGCGCGTGCTGGTTCGGCGCGAAGACGTCCGGGTAGCCTCCGCGCCGTGAAAAACATCCTCGTGGCCACCGACGCCGACTGGGTCTTCGACGAGGTCGACAACGCGCTGGCCGACGAGGACACGGAGGTCTACCGGGTTCGCAACGGCCGCGATGTGCTACCTGCCTGCCACAAGGTGAGCCCCAAGCTCGTAGTGCTCGATCTGCAGATCGGCAACGCCGGAGGCGTGGCTGTCAGTCTGCAGCTCCGTCAGGAACAGGACATGGGTCGGCTCGGCCCACTCGGCATCCTGATGTTGCTCGATCGGCAGGCCGATGTCTTCCTGGCCCAGATGGCCCGAGCCGACGGCTGGCTGGTCAAGCCCCTCGATGCCATCCGGCTGATGAAGGCAGCCCGGGCCATCGCAAGCGGCGGGACGTACCAGGAAGGGATGTTGGACGAGCGAGGGGAGCCGGTCGGCGGCGACGCCGTCTACTGAGCTTTCGCGGGCCGGCGTTCGCGGCCGGCTTTCGCGGCCGGCTTTCGCGGCCGGCTTTCGTGACCGGCTCGGAACAGGTTGGCTTCGAAGCGGACCCACGGGGCTAGCATGTCCTTCCGCAATCACGCTCGGGTGGTGGCGCAGCTTGGCAGCGCGCTTCGTTCGGGACGAAGAGGCCGGGAGTTCAAATCTCCCCCACCCGACCTCAGAAGGGCGGCTACTGCTGGTAGCTGCCCTTCTGCCTTTTTGGTGCTGGACGGCTGCCGTACATCCGGGCGGGGCTGTGCTGCCGGGGCGGGGCTGTGCATCCGTGCGGGGCTGTGCATCCGGGCCGGCAAAATCTGGGGCTGGCTCCTGCAAGATCTGCTGAAGACGGGACATATACGCCGCTAACGGCCTCTACAGTGCCGTTCGTGCTGGCGATGATCGAAGGTCCTGAGCTCATCATCGTGCTGGTCGTCGTCCTGGTTCTCTTCGGCGGCGCACAGCTCCCGAAGCTGGCCCGTGGCCTGGGCGAGGCCCAACGTGAATTCCGCCGCGGCCTGCATGATCTCGGCGGAGGCCCGGACCCGAAGCGGGTCAACGAGGGCCCCGCCCAACCGTCAGAGCCGGCCACCGCTCCGCAAGCACAAGCCGCCCCTGCGCCACCCACTCCGGTGGCGCCCGCGCCGGTCGGGCATCTGCACGCGGCAGTGCCGCAGATCAAGACGGCTCCGGCCGGGTCGAACCACCGAACTGCCGCAACGCCGGCAACCGCGCCGGCCCCGTCGTCGCAGCAAGGTCCGCCTCAACCAGCGCCGGCTGCCCCGAGCGGGGCCGAAGAGCCCGATCTCCCGACGCTCTGACCGACCGCCGGCGGTCCCCACCCGGGATGGTGGGCGCCCGCCGTCGAGCCGCCAAGTAGTTGCTTGGTACCCCCGCACGAGAGCGTGTTCTCGACGCTCTGTTTGCAGCGATTCGACGTCGATTCGCTGCCAACGCAGCGAAGTCGCTCACCCCGTGCGAGCCGGAGTTGTTGTCGATACGCGGCCGATCAACCACATAGCCTGAGATCTGGGCCGAGCGACTACTGCGCTACGGATGGTGTTCGGCCGGGCTCGATGCGCAGCGAATGCGGGCTTTCCACCTGGCTCTGCAGAACTCGTCCGAACTGCCCGTGGTCGTCCCACAGGATCGTCTCGCAGAACCCGATTCCCATTGAATCGGCACTGGTACGGCTGTCGAGACACACCCAATCACCGATCGGGTACCGCTTCAGCTGCATCGTCACGTCGGGATTGATGAACGCCGCCCCGCTTGGGCTCCAGTCCCAGCCCACAGCAGCACCGAGATCCGAGAGCGTGGCCACCCGCTGGAGCGGCGTCAGTGGATGACCAACCACGACCGGCTGGCGCACCCGTGCCCATACGACGCCAGGACCAGGATCTTCGGTGTTGCCCACCACCGGTCGCAACTCGGCTGCATCGCAGTTGAAGCCCGGACGCGGGTAGTCGAAATCACCCAGCGACGGATCCACAGCCAGGGCGGGGCGAGGCGGAGAGGCGCGTGCGTCGTCGTCCTCGGCCCCCGAACCCGCACCCGCACCCGCACCCGCCGGACCCTCACCTAGGTGAGGCAGGGCCCAGTGGCTCGACGCTCGCACCAGCAATCGTTCGTCGTGCCGAATTTCGACGTCCACAACGGTGACCCGCCGACCGGGACGAGCAACCGCAGCAACAACGGTCAGCGGTTGGATCGGAACCAGGTGCCAAAGCTCGACGGTCATCCGGGTGAGTACCATCCGCGCGGAGGGAACGGCTGATTCGGCTGCCCAGCCGACGAGACCAGTGATGGCACCGCCGTGCATGGCGCCGTGATCCCACGGGCCTCTGCACCAGGGCGTGGGCACGACCTGCCCGTCCTCCTCCACGAACAGACCGGATGACTCAAACACGAGGTGTCACGGTACCGGTCAGACCTGGGCCACCTGCCAGCCTCAACGGAAGGCGTTCGGGGCGACGTAGCCGGCGCCGGCGGCCTCAGCGAGCCGGCGGGCCAGATCAATGGCGGTGCGATCCTCCAGGTAGGGGCCCACGACCTGCACGCTGACGGGCAGCCCCTGGGCGGTCCGGCCCAATGGCGGCGTCGTCACCGGCAGATAGGCCATGCCGATCAGCGCGCTCCAGGGCATGAGGTCGCCATAGGGGCGGGACTCACCGTCCACCTCCAGCCGCCGGGTGGCCCACGTGCCCTCGATCTGATGCTCGAAGGCCGGCGTGATCGTCACCGGGCAGAGCAGCACATCGAACGACGTGAAGAACTCGGCCCACGCCGCCCGGATCTGGGTCCGGCGGCGATGGCGTTCCAACCAGGTGTGATGTCGCTGCACCAATGCGGCGGAGCCGCGAGAGGCCTCGGCCAGCTCCTCGATCTTGTCAACGGGCAGGCCCACGCTGGTGGCAACGCTTATCAACCGCATCCCGAGACGTGAGGCCTCGGCGAAATCGACGTCGGGCCGGGCGCTCCGGTCGACCTTGGCGCCTGCAGCCGCCAGCGAATCCACCGCACGCTCGATGAGCTGTCGCATCTCTGAATCCACCGGGCACAGCGGATCGTCGAGCCACACCGCCACGCGGTAGTCCGACAACTGCTCGTGGCGCGGTGGCGGCAGGCTGACGCTCCACGCCTTGGCCGCCTCCCCCACGGGACCCGCCATGACGTCGAGCAACAGGTCCAGATCGTCGACCGACCGGGCCATCGGCCCGATGACGTTGTTGTCCGCCTCGACCAGCCCCCCGTTGACGCTGTCCAGATACCCGAACCCCGGCACCAGCCCGAAGCTCGGCTTGTGCCCCCAGATGCCGCAGAAGTGGCTCGGCATCCGCACCGAGCCGCCAATGTCGGTCCCGAGTTCGAAACTCGTCAGCCCAGCTGCCACCGCAGCCGCCGCCCCGCCAGAGGAGCCCCCCGGCGAGCGGGACAGATCCCACGGGTTGTTGGTGATCCCAAAGAGCTCGTTGTACGACTGTCCGTCGCCGGACCAACGAGGCAGATTCGTCTTGCCGAACACGATCGCCCCGGCCGCCCGCACCCGCGCCACCGCGGCCGCATCGCTGGACGGAACATGCTCGGCCAACTCGACCGCTCCCCCGGTCGAGCGGATGCCGGCTGTCTCGAGTGCGTCCTTGATGGTCACCGGTAAGCCATGGAGCGGACCGACCGATTCGCCTCGCGACACGGCGGCGTCGGCCGCGTCGGCCGCGGCCCGAGCCTCATCCGCGGCGAGCGTGACCACGGCGTTGATCGTGGGATTGTGCTTGCCGACCCGGTCGAGATACGTCTCGAGAAGGTCCCGACTCGACAGCTCACCGGCCCGAATAGCGGCCGCCTGGCGGCTCGCCGGCCAGAACGCCACATCGTCCATAGCTCGACCCTTCTGGGCGCGGCGCATCGCACCGGCCCGCTGCTCCGTCTTCGATCCTGTCCCCGAGTGCCCATCCGGGTCCCGTAGCCCGACCGTACCTGTCCTGCGTCGCGCCCGTCCTGTAGGGCGCCCTCGCCGCCCGGCTGGGCCGTTGTAGTTCAGCCCTGTGGGACGGTTTCGGCGATGAACTGCCACACTGCCGCCGTCGTGTGGAACTCGCCCACGTCGAACCACTGATGTCCGCCGCCCTCGACCCGATAATGGCGGACGGCCCCGGCCGTGCATCCCAGGCCTCGGACCTCCACGATCCGCAGCGGCGCAAAGATGACCACGGTTTCCTTGGTCGAGCTGCACCCGTCCCGGCGGAGCCAGATGTCGAGCACCGAGTCGACCGACGCGGCGGCACCCCGGCTCAGCCCGTTGCGCCGGGCGATGGGACCACCGAGGTACGGCACGACGGTGTCGGCTGTCCCGGCCACCACGACGACGGGCAGCGCGGTGGCGCCGTTGCAGCGAGTTGGAAGATCCTGCGGTCCGACACCATCGACGAGGGCCACCGCGGCCAGGGACGATCCCGCCTCGCACGCCAGTCGGCTGGCCATCATCGCGCCGTTGGAAATCCCGACCACGGCCACCCGTCGAGCATCGGCGCCGGCCTCGTGCACAGCCTGGGCGATGAGGGCCTGCAAGAAGCCGACGTCATCGACTTGCTGCTGGTGGGCGACCGACTGCACTCCCACCCGCCCGTCGTTCCAGCTGCCCTCCCAAGCATCGGGATAGGCAACGAGGTAGCCGGCGGCCGAGGCGAGGGCCTCGAAGCCGAGACCGCGCATGTCGGTGCCACGCCCGTCAGCACCATGCAGAGCGATGATGAGAGGCCGGGCCTTGCTGGGCGCCGGACCGGGCGGGACCACCAGGCTCCAGGTGCGGGCCAGCCCGTTCAGTGTGATGGCGAACTGGTGCAGTCCCGGCGCGAGCGTAGGAACCGATGGAGCTTGCGCCGCCGCAGCGGGCGAAGCCTTATCGACCGATGAGGCCGCGGATGTGGACGTCGTCGCGGGAGCGGCCGCGTTCGAAGAGGTTGCGGTGGCGACCGATTGCCCCGCTACCGCCTTGCGGGGCTCGCCGATCCACTTGCCCAACACGCCGGCCGAGCCGAGCGAGTTGATCGCCGTCCCCGCCATCCGGCGAGCAGCCGGTACATCGGCCGAGGCGGCTGACGCGTTGCTGAGCTTCCGTTGGTGACCGCAGGACAGAACCCCGATCACCATCGTCAAGCCCACCAGCGCACCAAGCAGTCGCTTCTTGAGCACTCCCACTCCGTTGCAGACGAACCGCGACACCGAACGGCTGATGCGCTGGGCCAAGGGTAGTGCCCTCCAAACGGCGCGGCGGCTGGACCGGGAACGTCCCACGTAAGAGGTTGCGCGACAGATCAGATGTTGCGCGACAGATTGGAGGGCGCGCGACAGGTTGGCCGGGGCCAGCCCGGCGCCGGCACACCGTTC